>NZ_JBNNVQ010000035.1:43978-55286 GCF_050280625.1 Pseudomonas sp. NPDC089569 | reverse complement strand
TTCGAGGTAAAGGGGGGACGCATGAAAAACTCCAACAATACTGCGTGTACACAGAGTGCAAGCAGCCAGAAATAGCCTTGCGCCGAACAGTGACTCCTACACTGGTACAACAGGCTGTGCATCCAGCCCCCGAAGACCACTGCAAAAGGAGTCGGAGACATGACCGTTGACCGTATCTGTGACTGTCCGAAGTGCAACTGCAAGCTCGGCGAGCATCCGATCGTGCGCCACGGCAAGCACTACTGCTGCGAAGCCTGTGCCAAGCACCACGAGCACGGCGAGGAGTGTGCCCATCAAGGTTGCAAGTGCGCCCATGGCTGATGGCTATCGCCCACGGGAAGGTGGAGCCTAGTCGGGCTCCACTTCCAGTTTCAGGCTGCCATCGTCCAGTCGTTCACTTTGGCAGACCATACCGCTCAGGCGACGTCCGTTGACCCTCAGATCGACGGTTTTCGCCTGTTCGAGATCTTGCGGCAAGGGCGCAGGAATGCGTATCGCGAAGCGGCCCGGGTCGTGTTCGACCTGTTCCAGGCCGACCGGGCATTCGGCGCTTCTGGTCATGGGGCCGGATGAGGTGTCCAGACTGTAGTCCAGGCGCGCCGGGCTGCTGACGAACGTTGATTGCACTTCGCTTCCCCCTGATGAACATTGCCGGGTTTCAATTTGCCGGCCGCCATTTGACATTTTCCACGCCGAATTTTTCTGCCGCCGGTTTGCTGGTCTTTTGCACCTTCTCACGGCCGAACCGGGGGATTCTTCCGACCCCCGCGTCGCAGCTTGCCCAATGCCAAGCCTCGGCGTTGTCCATTTTTTCCAGACGGATAATGAACGACTTGGGAACACCATGAAGAGTGTATTCAATGACGAATAGTTTTGCGCTGTTCATAAGGCCCTTGTTCCTCCCTGTTGTACATAGAAGGATCGCGGGACACCGGGAAAATTCACTCGAATGCTCAGGCGGTGGGCCAGCGCTGGCGAGCGCATTGATGCCTCGTTACCATGGAGACCTTCCCAGCCCCAATGATCATTGACCATGGCCCTTGCCGCTCCGCCGGATCTGAGTGATACCGATGTGCCCGTGCAACCACTGGCGCGCACCTATCCGCGCGGGTTGTTCATCGAGCCTCATGAGCACGTGTGGGGGCAGTTGTTGTATGCGATGAGCGGAGTGATGTGGGTCCAGACCCCTCACGAAGCGCTGGTGGTGCCACCGCAGCGGGCCGTATGGTTGCCGCCGGGCGTGCCCCACGGGATTCGTGTGGTGACTGACCTGCAGATGCGCAATATCTACCTGCGTCCGGCCCTGGCCGCGACACTGGATGACACGGTTCAGGTCATCGAGGTCGGCGGGCTGTTGCGCGAGTTGATCGTTGGCCTGGTGGAGCAGGGCGACGATGCGGCGCCCGAGTATTACGACGCGTTGGTGGGGCTTGCGCTGCTGGAGCTCAAGCGGGCCAGGCGCTCGATGTTGAAGATTGCCCTGCCGGACGATTCCGACCGGCGCTTGATGAACCTGTGCCAGGCCGTCATGGCCCAGCCCTCGCTGGACATCTCCTTTGAGCAACATGCCGAAAACGCCGGAGCCAGCGTGCGCACCCTTGCGCGGTTGTTCAAGGACGGCCTGGGCATGGGGTTCGCCGAGTGGCGGCGTCAGGTGCAACTGGCAACAGCGACGGCCGAGTTGATCCAGGGTGTCGCGGTGAGTGCCATCGCTCGGGAGCTGGGTTATTCGCCCAGCAGTTTCAGCGACATGTTCCGCCGGGAGCTGGGTGTTGCGCCTTCGCACTTTTCTGCGAGCCAACGCCAGGGCTGAACCTTGCGTATTGCGGGGTTGGCCGAAATTCAGAAGCCTTTGACCGGTGCTCATGATCGCCCCCTTCTAGACTTCAGGCACACCTCAATTGCCCACGGAGTCTGCCATGAGCTACTTCATTTCAATGTTGATCGGTCTGGGTGTCGGCCTGCTTTATGGCGCCCTGGACTTTCGTTCTCCCGCACCACCGGCTATCGCCCTGGTTGGGCTGCTGGGCATGCAGGTCGGTGAAAAGCTCTGGCCGATGAGCCGTGAGTGGGTCGCTGGCTGGATCTCCTGAATCCTCATTCTTACTGGAAGCAATGACATGAAAGCACTGCAGTTCGACAAAACCGGCGACCTTTCAGCCCTGCGCTACGTCGAGGTGCCAACCCCTGTGCCCGGTGCCGATGAAGTGCTGGTGGAAATCAAGGCGGCCGGACTCAACCCCAGCGATGTGAAAAACGTCCTGGGACGTTTTCCCTACACCACCTTGCCGCGGATTCCCGGTCGCGATTTCGCCGGTATCGTGGTGCAAGGCCCGCAAGCGCTGCTGGGGCAGGAAGTCTGGGGCACGGGCCGCGAGCTGGGGTTCTTCGCCGATGGTTCCCATGCGCAGTTTGTCAAACTGCCGGCCAATGGCGTTGCCCTCAAACCCACGCATCTGAGCTTCAGCCAGGCGGCCAGTCTCGGCGTGCCCTACACCACGGCATGGGACGCACTGGAGCGCAGCCTGGTGAGTGCCGATACCCGCTTGTTGGTGATCGGCGGCGGAGCGGTGGGCAGTGCCGCGCTGGCATTGGCGAAGGTGCGTGGCGCCAGGGTGCTGGCGGCAGCGCGCCGGCCGGAGCAGGTCAGGGAGTTGCAGGCGTCGGGTTATCAGACGCTGCAGCTGGATAAACCCGAGGATTTGGGCGCGCAGGTGAACGCCGTGTTCACCGGTGGTGCCGACGTGATTTTCGACACCACCGGTTTCTGGTTGCCGGCCTCCGTCGCGGCATTGGCCACGTTCGGGCGAATCGCAATCATCGCCGCACCAGTGGACGGCATGGTCCAGCTGCCGGCTCTGGCGCTGTATCGCAAGGGCGGTTCGGTGGTGGGGATCAATTCGCTGCTCTACGGTGTGCAGGCATGCGCAGCGATGCTTGATCGCTTCGGCAAGTTCTTCGACCAGGACTTGTTGCCGTTGCCCCAGGGGCTGTTCGAATCGCCATTGGCGCAAGGCCTGGAGCGTTATGCCGAGGTCAACCAGGGCAGTGGCGACAAAGTGATCCTGTTGCCGTAACGATGACGAGCAATGTGGGAGCAGGCCCGCTCCCACAACGTGACGCTGCGCGCAATGCCTTGGGCGAATCTCGCTCTGCTAAAATCGGCCTCATTGACCCTGAGAGGTGCCAAGATGAGCGAACCGATTCGCCTGACCCAATACAGCCACGGTGCGGGATGCGGTTGCAAGATTTCCCCGCAGGTACTGGAAGTGATCCTGGCCGGCAGCGGCGCACAGAACCTTGATCCGAAACTCTGGGTCGGCAATGCCTCGCGCGACGATGCGGCGGTGTACTCCATCGATGAAGAGCGGGGTGTGGTATCGACCACGGACTTTTTCATGCCGATCGTCGACGATCCGTTCGATTTCGGCCGCATCGCCGCCACCAATGCCATCAGCGACATCTATGCCATGGGCGGCGATCCGTTGATGGCCATCGCGATTCTTGGCTGGCCGGTCAATGTGCTGGCGCCGGAGATTGCCCGGGAAGTGATTCGCGGCGGTCGCTCGGTGTGCGATGAAGCAGGCATACCGCTGGCGGGCGGGCATTCCATCGATGCGCCGGAGCCGATCTTCGGCCTGGCCGTCACCGGCATGGTGGAAAAGCGCCACATGAAGCGCAACGACACCGCCACCGCCGGTTGCCTGCTTTATCTGACCAAGCCCCTGGGTATCGGCATCCTTACGACCGCCGAGAAAAAGGGCAAGTTGCGCAATGCCGATATCGGGCTGGCGCGGGACTGGATGTGCACGCTGAACAAGCCTGGCAGCCGTTTCGGCAAACTCGAAGGGGTGACCGCGATGACCGATGTCACCGGTTTCGGGCTGCTAGGGCACCTGGTGGAAATGGCCGACGGCAGTAACCTGACCGCACGTATCGAATATGACCGGGTACCGCGACTGCCGGGCGTCGAGTATTACCTTGAGCAGGGCTGCATTCCCGGCGGCACGCTGCGTAACTTCGACAGCTATGCCAGCAAACTGGGGCGCCTGCAGGAGCTGCACAAGCGCGTGCTGTGCGATCCACAGACCAGCGGTGGCCTGCTGATTGCCGTGACGCCCGAAGGTAACGAAGCGTTTCTTGCGCTCGCCGCCGAGTTGAATCTGGAACTGGCCCCCATTGGCGAACTGGTCGAGCGACAGAGCCACGCGGTCGAGGTGTCTTGATGTCCGTGGATTGCACCGATTACCGCGATATTTTCCTCAACGACCGGCCGATGATGGATACCCGTGCGCCGGTGGAGTTTGCAAAGGGCTCCTTTCCCGCAGTGGTCAACCTGCCGCTGATGAACGACCACGAGCGGCAACGGGTCGGCACCTGCTACAAGCAGCACGGCCAACAGGCTGCCATGGAGCTGGGGCACCGACTGGTGTCGGGCGATATCAAGGCCGAACGCATTCAGGCCTGGGCGGACTTCGCCCGGGCGCATCCCGATGGGCTCCTGTACTGTTTTCGTGGCGGCCTGCGCTCGCAGATCGCCCAGCGCTGGCTCATGGAGGAGGCGGGTATCGACTATCCGCGCGTTGGCGGCGGTTACAAGGCCATGCGCACCTTTCTGCTGGAAACGCTGGTCCAGGCTGTTGACCAATGCGATTTCGTTTTATTGGGCGGTATGACCGGTACCGGCAAAACCGAAGTGCTGACGCATTTGAACAACGGGGTGGACCTTGAGGGGCATGCCAATCATCGCGGCTCCAGTTTCGGTAAGCGCGCCACGGGCCAACCGTCCAATATCGACTTTGAAAACCGCCTGGCAGTCGACCTGCTGAAGAAGCGCGCCCGCGGCATGCAACAGTTCGTGCTGGAAGACGAAAATCGTGCGATCGGCAGTTGTGCGCTGCCATTACCGCTGTATCAGAGCATGCAGCAATTGCCGATGGTCTGGCTTGAAGACAGCCTGCAAGGACGGGTCGAGCGGATTTTGCGCGATTACGTGGTGGATTTGTGTGGCGAGTTCGTCAGGGTGCATGGCGACGAAGGCTTTGCGCTGTTTTCCGAACGTATGCTGGCAAGCCTGAACAATGTGTACAAGCGCCTGGGTGGCGAGCGGCATCGGCGGATGCTGCTGATGATGGAAGATGCACTGGCCGAGCAGGCCAACAGCGGCTCGGTGGACATGCACCGGGCCTGGATCGAAGGACTGCTGGTTGAGTATTACGACCCGATGTATGCCTTTCAGCGGGAGAAGAAAGGGGCCCGGATCGAGTTTGCCGGGGAGCGGGAGGCGGTGATTGAGTACTTGCGGGAGCGGGTAAACCTGCGAGGTTGATACTGGATTTTCCGGCCAATCGCGAGCAGGCTCGCTCCCACATTGGATTTACGTACGACAAATGCCTTGTGGGAGCGAGCCTGCTCGCGATGGGGCCAGTAGAGGTACCTGACTCAGGTCGGGCAAGTCACCGGCCGGTTATCCAGCCCTTGCTTGTAGCTATGGCTTTGCAGGCTGGCCTTGCCGTTGTGCCAGGTCAGCGTCAGCACGTACAGCGAATCGTAATCGTTCGATTCCCAGTCTTCGGCGATGTTCTGCTTCTTGCCGACGGCTTGTCCGGCGACCTTGTTGATCAACTCCGGCAGATAGCCGTGGGACCAGGCCGTGTAGATGATCGAGTTGTGGTACTTGTCGTGGAGCAGCTCGTCGGCCAGGTCGCTGGTGTCATTGGCCGAGAACTCGATATTCACCGGCAGGCCCAGTTTGATCGCGCTGGGGCTGATGGTCATCAAGGGGCGGATGTAGCTGTAGGAGTTGTCCTGTTCGCCCTCTTCGACGTTGCGAGTCGGATTGGCGGCAAACACGTAGTTGGCCTTGCCGAATTTTTCCGGCAGCAGGGTGGCCAGGTCGATGGCGCGGTTCAGGCCCTGGCAGTTGAGTTGCCCAAGGCCGCCGGCGGGTTTTTCTCCATGACGCAGGAACACCAGCGTCTGGACGCCATCTACCGGTTGAGCGCGACTTTCGCTGGACTCCAGCGTCAAAAACAACGCGCCGGCCGCCAAAAGGGCAGGCAGGAGCAGGTAAACGCGATGTTTGAAGTGTTTGGCGAAAGTCAGCGGGTTCTTCATGGAGTAAAGAGTCTTCAGTGCATTGGGTTAAGGCTGACAAGCCATTACACCGTGATTGACTGCATCGGTGTTTTCCATGTCGTTGAACTGATCCGTTTCAAGGGGACAGTGCTCAGAGTCCCCTGACACCCGTTTGGTTCGAATCCGGTCAAGAGTGCAGCAATGTTCGGTAACCTTCAACGGGTTGAAGTGAAGGATATCGACAGGATGTTGCGAAAATATGGACAGACTACACCGCAAACTGCTCCGAATCGCTGTGATCTCTTTTGATCATGACCATCAGCGCAAATGATGGCTCCGGGCGTCGCAGTCGGCGCTATCTACATTATGATCGGCATTCTCAATTGCTCCGTGGATCCTGTCATGACCGATTTGTCTGCGTTCCCCATCACTGAAAAATGGCCGGCCCAAAACCCGGAATGGATTCAGCTGTACTCCTTGCCGACCCCCAACGGCGTCAAGGTCTCGATCATGCTCGAAGAAATCGGGCTGCCGTATGAGCCGCATCGTGTGGGATTCGACACCAACGACCAGATGTCCCCGCAATTTCTCTCGCTGAACCCGAACAACAAGATTCCGGCCATCCTCGATCCCCATGGCCCGGAAGGCACACCATTGCCGTTGTTCGAGTCCGGGGCGATTCTGATTTACCTGGCCGACAAGAGCGGGCAATTGCTCGCCCGGGAGTCGGCGCAGCGCTACGAAACCATCCAGTGGCTGATGTTCCAGATGGGCGGGATCGGTCCCATGTTCGGTCAGCTGGGGTTCTTCAATAAATTTGCCGGCAAGGATTACGAAGACAAGCGTCCCCGCGACCGCTATGTCGAAGAAAGCAGGCGCCTGCTCAGTGTTCTGGATCGACGTCTGGAAGGGCGGGACTGGATCATGGGCGAGCGCTACACCATTGCCGATATCGCCACGTTCCCGTGGGTGCGCAACCTGATCGGCTTCTACGAGGCCGGCGATCTGGTGGGCATCCAGAACTTCCCCAACGTCACGCGAGTGCTGGAGCGCTTCCTGGCGCGTCCGGCGGTCAAGCGCGGGCTGGAAATCCCCAAGCCCCTCTCAAACTGACGCTAAAACCTGTAGGAGCGAGCATGCTCGCGATGAGCGACCAGCCACCGCGGGAAAGCTGACAGCCCGCGTTATCGTTCACGACCATCGTCGGAACGCCGCCCGGAGCAAGCTCGCTCCTACAGTTCACTCTTTTTCAGGATGACCTATGCCCAGCCAGTTCCCCGAAGCACGCCCACGCCGTCTGCGCCGCAATGCGAGCCTGCGCAGCCTGTTCCAGGAGTGCGAATTCAGCCTCAACGACCTGGTACTGCCGATTTTCGTCGAAGAGGAAATCGACGATTTCGTGCCGATCAAAAGCATGCCCGGCGTGATGCGCATTCCGGAGTCGAAGCTGGCCGGCGAAATCGAGCGTTATGCCCGGGCCGGAATCAAGTCGGTGATGACATTCGGTGTGTCCCACCATCTGGACGGCACCGGCAGCGATACCTGGAATGAAAACGGCCTGGTGTCGCGCATGTCGCGCATCGCCAAGGATGCCGTGCCGGAAATGATTGTCATGTCCGACACCTGTTTCTGCGAGTACACCGATCACGGCCATTGTGGCGTGTTGCATCAGCATGAAGTGGATAACGACCAGACCTTGATCAATCTTGGCAAGCAAGCGGTCGCGGCGGCCCGCGCCGGGGCCGATGTGATTGCGCCGTCCGCGGCCATGGACGGGCAGGTCCAGGCCATTCGCCGGGCGCTCGATCTGGCCGGCTTCAATCAGACGGCAATCATGGCCTATTCCACCAAGTTCGCCTCCGCACTCTATGGCCCGTTCCGCGAGGCCGGTGGCAGTGCACTCAAGGGCGATCGCAAAAGCTATCAGATGAACCCGATGAACCGCCGCGAAGCGGTGCGCGAATCGCTGCTGGACGAACAGGAAGGTGCCGATGCGCTGATGGTCAAGCCGGCGGGTGCTTACCTGGACATCATCCGCGATATTCGCGAAGCCTCGCGTTTGCCATTGACGGCTTATCAGGTCAGCGGTGAGTACGCGATGATCAAGTTCGCCGCACAGGCCGGCGCCATCGACGAAGATCGGGTGGTACGCGAAAGCCTTGGCGCGATCAAGCGGGCAGGGGCGGACCTGATCTTTACCTACTTTGCGATGGACCTGGCACTGGCCGGAATCTGATCTGTAGGAGCGAGCAAGCTCGCGATGGTCGACAACGATAACGCTGGAAACCTGACACCCCGCGTCGATCTCAGGCTCATCGCGAGCATGCTCGCTCCTACAGAAAGTGCAGTGTGGTCAGTTAACGCCAAAAAACGGCCGAATCCCGTGCTGCTTGAAGTACCGCTGGATCACTTTCGGGTCCGAACTGGCTTCGGCGATAGCCACATAGGTGTCCGGCCGCAGCAGGTAAAAACTGTTGCGGCCCAGGCCCGCGGCGTCGAAGGCCGGTCGCCAGGCAAACACATGCAGTGGTAAATGACGCTCGTTGCACCAGGTAATCATTTCGTCGCTGGTGTCGCCATACACATGCACCTGCCAGCCCGGATACCTCAGTGATTCGTAATTGTCCCCTTCGCCGTCGTGCGCCCAGGGCAAACGATCGCCGCCATGAACGTGACCGGCAACGCCAGCGCTCAGGGGCATTCCCCGGTAATTCAGGGTGATCTGCGACACCGTACGGAAGAGAAATTCACGGGATGTTTCGAACGAGGCCATTTTCGGTATCAGCAGAGGCGCCAGGCGCGTACGCAGCAGATCGGCCACGCGGCCCTCGGCCGTGACGAAGGTGAAGACACGGTCGGTGGTGGCCACCAGTTTTCTGGCAAATGCGATACGTTCTGTTTCGTAGGTCGCGAGAAGTCCGGCCTCGGCACCGCCGGTCAGCACGGCGGCGAGCTTCCAGGCTAGATTGATTGCATCGCCGATCCCCGTGTTCATTCCCTGACCACCGGCAGGGCTGTGCACATGGGCGGCATCACCCAGCAAAAAGGCCCGACCGGTACGAAAGTGATTCGCGACCCGATGGTGGACGCGGTAAGTGGAAAACCAGTTCAGTTGCTCGATCTTCACCTTCATGTGGGTGATGGCCCGACTGCTGACATCTTCGAACCGCAGGGTTTCGGCCTGTTCGGCGCGTTCATCGCGCACGGTACCTATCAGGCGTGCGCGTCCCTCACCGGCCAACGGGAACACCGCGAGAAAGTCCGCTTCATCGAGATCCACGTGCAGTTCGCCGTTGAACGTCGGTCCGCTGGCCTGCACATCGGCAACATAGAAAATCTGCTGGTACGTACCGCCGGGGAATCCGGTATCCAGGGTCTTGCGCACGATTGAGCGGGCACCGTCGCAACCGGCCAGGTAACAGGTCTGGCAAATTTCCTGCTGGCCGTCGGGCAGGCGCAATGTGGCGGTGATGCCATCGCCGCTCTCCTCGAATCCCAGCAACTCGGTGTTGCGCTCCACCGTGATGCCGAAGGCTTCGAGACTGTCGATCAACAGCCGCTCGTGTTCATCCTGCGGGAAAATTTCAAGGAAGGCGTAGGGCGTCAGACCCTCACCGACACGGCTCAACGGCAAGCGAGCCACAGCGTCGCCCTTGACCCAGAAGTTGGCGGCCGCCACGCGGTGGCCATGCTCGATGACGGCGTCAGCGAGATCGAGCTGGCGATACAACTCCAGCGTCCGCGCCTGCACGGCCAGTGCTCGGGACGTTGTTCCAGGTGCCGATGATTTGTCGACAATCCGCGGGCGGATACCCAGATTGCTCAACCACAGCGCCAGTACCAGTCCGGTCGGGCCGGCACCGATGATCAACACGTCGCTACGGTGCATGCGCCTGTCCTCCACGCAATGTGGACCAAGTATGGTCCAAAAGGGCCGGGTAGCCAGTTCGTGGCAGGCTCAGGAACGGTCGGCTTGCGTCAGGGTCATAGCCTGCGTCATGCCTTTGGTCGTAGGGTTAACCCGGCTCAACGGACTCTCTGGAGCAACATGCAACCTCATCGATTGATCCTGGGCATCGCCGCGTTGCTGGTGCTGGCCGGATGCAGTGGTCAACGGACCCAGGCGCCGCCTGCGCGGGAACCTGCGCAGGTCAAGGCAGAAATCCTGCGCCTGCTGCCGGGCAAAGCCGTCGACCGCCAGGGCTGGGCCACGGATATACAGGTGGCGTTTGCCGCGCAAAACATTGAACCGACCACGCAAAATCTGTGTTCGGTACTGGCGGTAACCGAGCAGGAATCGACCTTTGAGGCAGACCCGTCGGTGCCGGGGCTGGGCAAGATTGCGCGTGACGAAATCAATCGCCGGGCGGCCAAGGCGCACATCCCCGAACTGTTGGTCAACGCTGCGCTGCAGGTGCATTCACCCAATGGCAAGACTTACAGCGACCGGCTGGACGCCGTGCGCAGCGAAAAGGAGCTGAGCGCGATTTTCGACGACTTCATCGGCATGGTGCCAATGGGCCGGACGTTGTTCGCAGGCTTCAACCCGGTGCACACGGGCGGGCCGATGCAAGTCAGTATCGATTTCGCCGAGCAACAGGCCAAGGGCTACCCCTATCCGGTGAACGGCTCGATCCGCCGCGAAGTGTTTACCCGTCGTGGCGGTATGTACTTTGGTATCGCGCATTTGCTCGGCTACCCGGTGAGTTATCAGGCGCCGTTGTATCGCTTCGCCGATTTCAATGCAGGCTGGTACGCCAGCCGCAATGCCGCCTTTCAGAATGCCGTGAGTCGGGCTACCGGCATCCCGCTGGCACTGGATGGCGATCTGGTCAACTACGACTCGATCATGCCCGGCAGCACGGAACGGGCCGTACGCACCCTTGGCAAGCGGCTGGATATGCGCAATCCGGTGATCCGGGATCAGTTGGAGGAGGGCAAGACACTGGCATTCGAGGAGACCCGGCTCTACCAGCGGGTTTTCGCCCTGGCCGAAGAAGCTGAAGGTCGGCCGTTGCCTCGCGCGTTACTGCCGGGAATCGTGCTGCAAAGCCCGAAAATTACCCGAAAGCTCACGACGGCCTGGTTTGCTCAACGGGTCGACGAGCGTTACAAACGTTGCATGGCGCGCTGAATGAGTCGAAAGAACGACACGAAAAAGCCCGGCTGATCAGGCCGGGCTTTTTGCGGGTACTGCAGTTTCAGTGATGCATTCAGGCAACGGTGTTGC
>NZ_JBNNVQ010000035.1:0-43882 GCF_050280625.1 Pseudomonas sp. NPDC089569 | reverse complement strand
TTGCCTTGCAGACGGTCGGAGCCATCGGCGGCAACGGTGTTGCCTTGCAGACGGTCGGAGCCATCGGCGGCAACGGTGTTGCCTTGCAGACGGTCGGAGCCATCGGCGGCAACGGTGTTGCCTTGCAGACGGTCGAAGCCATCGGCGGCAACGGTGTTGCCTTGCAGACGGTCGGAGCCATCGGCGGCAACGGTGTTGCCTTGCAGGCGGTCGGAGCCATCGGCAGCGACGGTGTTGCCTTGCAGGCGATCCGAGCCATCAGCGGCGACGGTGTTGCCTTGCAGGCGGTCCGAACCATCGGCAGCGACGCGGTTTTCGATCAGGCGGTCGGAGCCACCTTCAGCGACACGGTTCTGGATCAGACGATCCGAACCCCCTTCAGCCACACGGCTTTCGATCAGACGATCCGAGCCGCCTTCGGCGACTACGGGTTGAGCAGAGGTCGCGGCAAAAGCGTTAACTGCGAAGACCGAGAAAGCGATGCTGAGGAGGGTTTGGCGTTTCATGATCGTGTGCTCCAGGGTGTTATCGGTTGGTATGGAGCAGATGTTACGCCGTGCGTTTTTTAAGAGAACTTCATTGAGTCAATGGTGACTATCGACGTGGTCAATGGTGCGCTTTTCTTCTGTAGGAGCGAGCACGCTCGCGATGGACGACAGGACACCGCGGGGTGTCAGGCCGCCAGCGTTATCGTTGACGATCATCGCAAGCGTGCTCGCTCCTACAGGGGGGATGTGCACATCGATGCAATTGATGATGCAGTCGTCGGATGGTCGCGGCCTGATCGATGCCGGCTTCTACACTGATTAGCTGGCGCGGGTCGTGGCCAGTCAGGAGGTGTTTATGTATCAACTTTATGGCCATCGCAATTCGGGCGCGGCGGCGATAGAGGCGGCGCTGGAGCTTTGTGAAATCCCCTATCGCTTCATTGATGTCGAGTTATCCGCCGAGGCGGCCCAGGCACTGGAGAAACTCAACCCGCTCAAGCAGATCCCGACGTTGCAGTTACCGGATGGTGGCGTGCTTACCGAGAGCGCGGCAATCCTGATTCACCTCGGGCTGACATTTCCCCGGTCGAAGCTGTTGCCGTATGAAGCCGCCAATCGCGACCAGGTCATTCGCGGGCTGGCGTATATCGTGAGCAATTGTTATGCGGCCATTGGCATCATCGATTACCCCGAGCGCTGGCTGGCCGAGGCGGATGAAGCGTCGAGGCATAACCTCATGACCGGCGCCCGCCAGCGCCTGCACTGGAGTTGGGAAGTGTTTGCCGACCAGTTTTCCGCCGTGCTGTATCTGGGGGACGAGAAACCGGGAGCACTGGATGTGCTGGCGGCGGTGATCACGCGCTGGGCCGGAAGTCGCGAACATCTGCGCCGGACCCGGCCCGGTTTTTATACCTGGCTGGAACGAATCGACCGTCATCCGGCATTGGCTCCGGTCTTCGCCCGACACTGGCCCGCCTGACCGCCACAAAACCCAATGTGGGAGCGAGCCTGCTCGCTCCCACAGGGGCAAATGCAATGCGCAGAGTTATTCGCCGCGGATGTACTGCTCCAGCTGTCGAATCAGCTCGGCCTGTTCGGCAATGGCTTCCTTGACCAGGTCACCGATGGACAGCAAGCCGATCAACTTGCCGTTTTCCACCACCGGCAAGTGGCGCAGGCGCCTGTCCGACATGATGCCCAGGCATGTGTCGACGGTCTGGTGGGTGTCCACGGTGATCACCGGCGATACCATGATGTCACGTACCGGTGTTCCCACCGAAGAGCGTCCGTGCAGCACCAGTTTGCGCGCATAGTCGCGTTCACTGATGATGCCCAGCACCTCGTCGTTTTCCACGACCAGCAAGGCGCCGACGTTCTTTTCGGCCATTTTCATCAGCGCTTCGAGCACCATGTGATCAGGTTTGATCTGGTGCACTTCCTGGTTCTTCTGATCTTTCAACTTGAGCAGTTGCGCGACGGTTTTCATGGCGGTGTCCCGGAGGGGTTGTCGTTGTTCTTGAAGAATCGTAGACCCAGGCGCGCAGGGCAAGAGTGAAAGCGGCAGATAACACGCAAAAAACGTCATTCGGCGGTTTTTCACGCGTAAACCCCACAGGTTTTTGTTGCGCCTGCCAATGCATGCAATGACGAGTAGAATCATCGCCCTGAATCAGATTCGAGGTTGAAGTGGTGGAGTTACCGCAGGGTTTTGTCCTGACCCGGCATTGGCGCGATACCCCGGCGGGCACGGAAGTCGAGTTCTGGCTGGCGACCGACAGCGGCCCCCGGCGTGTCCGTCTGCCTCATCAGCCCTCGGTTGCGTTCATTGTGGCCAGTCAGCGCGAGCAGGCCGAGGCACATCTGCACGACGAAAAGAACGTCGAACTGCGCCCCTTGGCCCTGCTGGATTTCGAGCATCGCCCGGTGCTGGGCCTGTATTGCCGGCAGCACGGGCAATTGATGCGCCTGGAAACCGCCTTGCGCCGTTCTGGCGTCGAGGTGTACGAAGCCGATGTGCGCCCACCGGAGCGTTACCTGATGGAGCGCTTCATCACGGCCCCGGTGCGTTTCGGCGGTACGCCCGATGCGCAAGGCCTGTTGATCGATGCACAAATGAAACCCGACCCCGACTACCGGCCCAACCTGCGGCTGGTATCCCTGGACATCGAAACCACCGCCCAGGGCGAGTTGTATTCCATTGCCCTGGAAGGCTGCGGTGAGCGCCAGGTGTACATGCTGGGGCCGGCCAATGGTGACGACAGTGAAGTGGATTTCCTGCTCCAATACTGTGAGTCGCGCACTCAGTTGCTCAAGCAGTTGAACGAATGGTTTGCCAGGCACGATCCGGACGCGATCATCGGCTGGAACCTGGTGCAGTTCGACCTTAGGGTGTTGCACGAACACGCCCGTCGTTTGGGCGTGCCGCTGAAACTGGGGCGAGGCGGCGAGGAAATGCAGTGGCGTGAGCATGGCAACGGCAACCATTACTTTGCCAGCGCCGCCGGCCGGTTGATCATCGACGGCATCGAGGCCCTGCGGTCGGCGACCTGGAGCTTCCCGTCGTTCAGCCTGGAAAACGTCGCGCAAACGCTGCTGGGTGAAGGCAAATCCATCGACAACCCGTACCAGCGCATGGACGAGATCAATCGCATGTTCGCCGAGGACAAACCGGCCCTGGCCAGGTACAACCTCAAGGACTGCGAACTCGTCACCCGTATTTTTGCCAGGACCGATCTGCTCAAGTTCCTGTTGGAGCGGGCCAGTGTCACCGGTTTGCCGGCGGACCGCATGGGCGGTTCGGTGGCGGCGTTCACTCATCTGTACATGCCATTGATGCATCGCCAGGGTTTCGTTGCGCCGAACCTGGGCGGACGCCCGCCGCAAGCCAGTCCCGGCGGTTTTGTCATGGACTCGCAGCCCGGCCTGTACGAGTCGGTGCTGGTGTTCGATTACAAAAGCCTCTATCCCTCGATTATCCGTACCTTCCTCATCGATCCGGTCGGGTTGATCGAAGGGCTCAAACATCCTGAAGACGCCGATTCGGTGCCGGGGTTTCGCGGTGCGCGGTTTTCCCGTACCCGGCATTGCCTGCCCGCCATTGTCGCGCGGGTCGCCCAGGGGCGCGAAACCGCCAAGCGCGAGCACAATGCGCCGCTGTCTCAGGCGCTGAAAATCATCATGAACGCGTTCTACGGTGTGCTCGGTTCGAGTGGTTGCCGCTTCTTCGATACGCGCCTGGCATCATCGATTACCTTGCGTGGCCACGAGATCATGCTGCGCACCCGCCAGCTGATCGAAGCCCGAGGGCACACGGTGATTTACGGCGACACCGACTCGACCTTCGTCTGGCTGCGCCGCGCTCACGGCCAACAGGAAGCCGCGCAGATCGGCCAGGCGCTGGTGGATTATGTCAACCAGTGGTGGCGCGAGCATGTACGGCGCGAATACGGTCTGGAGAGCGCACTGGAGTTGCAGTTCGAGACTCATTACAAGCGCTTCCTGATGCCGACCATTCGCGGCGCCGAGGAGGGCAGCAAGAAGCGTTATGCGGGGCTGGTCACGCGCGCCGACGGCACTGACGAAATGGTCTACAAGGGCCTGGAAACCGTGCGAACCGACTGGTCGCCGCTGGCGAGGCAATTCCAGCAGGAGCTGTACCTGCGCATTTTCAATCGCAAACCTTATCAGGACTATGTCCGCGATTATGTGCGCAAGACCCTGTCCGGCGAGTTCGACGATCGCCTGGTCTACCGCAAGCGCTTGCGCCGCACCCTCGACGACTACCAGCGCAACGTTCCGCCCCATGTGCGGGCAGCGCGTATCGCAGACGAGTTCAACGACCGCCAGGGTCGCCCTCGGCAGTACCAGAACGGTGGCTGGATCAGCTATGTCATGACGGTCGCAGGTCCCGAGCCGCTGGAGATCCGCAGCGCGCCGATCGATTACGACCACTACATCACGCGGCAACTGCAACCGGTGGCGGACGCGATCCTGCCCTTTGTCGACGACGATTTCTCAACCCTGGTGGGGGGGCAACTGGGATTGTTTTGAGTCCAGCAGCGATAGCGTCCAGTCGTCCAGGATGCCATGGAAGTATTGATTCAGGGCTTGATGAAACGGGCTGTCATCGGCGGCGACCTGGGCAAACAGGGTCATCGACGAATGAAATTTCAGGTCATCGGGATGGCCGAAAATCGCCGCTACCGAACGCTGCCGGATGTTCAACACTTCCAGCGTGCAGGTGCGCAACCTGGCGCCCAGCAGGGGGTGGTCAAGGTAGGCTTGCGCTTCTTCCCGGGAACGGATGGCAAAACGTCGGGACATTTCGCTGCCACCCAGCCCGGCAAACTGCGGAAAGACAAACCACATCCAGTGACTGCGTTTGTGGCCGGCGTTCAGTTCGGCCTGGACCCGGTCGAACACCGGGTCTTGCGCCTGGATAAAGCGTTGCAGGTTAAAGGCGTCCGGTTGATCGGTGCTTCTCATGACGAAGCCCTCTGACACCGCGATGGCTCAGACCATGGCCAACCGCTGCTTGCGTTTGGGCGCGTGAAACGCTTGGTCCAGCGCCTCCAGATCCCCGGCGTCAAGCTGCAGTGCGCCAGCTTGGGCGTTGAGTCGCACGTGTTCGGGGCGGACCGCCTTGGGGATGGCGATCACGCCGTTCTGGCGCACCAGCCAGGCCAGTGACACCTGTGCAGGCGTTACGCCATGGCGGCTGGCCACTTGCTTGAGCACGGCATTGGCCAGCATCTGCCCGCCCTGGCCGATCGGGCAGTAGGCCATGACCGGCATGGATTGCTGCTGGCACCAGGGCAATAAATCAAATTCTATCCCGCGTTCCTCCAGGTTGTAGAGCACCTGATTGGTGGCGCAAGCCGGTTCGTTCAGTTCCTGCAAGTCATCGAGGTCGAGATTGGACACACCCCAACGGCCGATTTTGCCCGCCTGGCGCAGGCGTTCGAAGGCTTCGACGGTTTCTTCCAGTGGAAACTGGCCGCGCCAGTGCAGCAAGTACAGGTCTATGTGGTCAGTGGCGAGCCTTCGCAGACTGCGTTCGCAGGCCTGGGGGATGCCTTGGCGGCTGGCGTTGTGCGGATAAACCTTGCTGACCAGGAAAACCTTGTCGCGCTGGCCGGCGATGGCCTGGGCGACGATTTCCTCGGCGCCGCCTTCGGCGTACATTTCGGCGGTGTCGATCAAGGTCATGCCCATTTCGATGCCCAGGCGCAGGGCCGTGACTTCTTCCTGGCGGCGGGTACGGTCTTCGCCCATTTGCCAGGTACCTTGGCCGATAACGGGCACTTGGGTGCCGGCCAGGTGCAGGGTCTGCATGCTTGTATCCTTCTCTTGAACGGGTTGGCTTCAGGATAGACCCTTGGCCCGGACTTGGTGGCCTTTGAGGCCCCGATTCACCGGTGGGAGCGAGCCTGCTGGCGATGGCGGTCTTGTCGTCAAGGCATCCCCGCAATGCCTGCCAATGATCGATTGCCTGTCATCCACACTGCACTTTTCCACAATGCCCGGCTCTATGGATTGCCGTTGCGACGAATCCCGTCGCACAGGAATGTGCCGGCACGATGGCTTATGGTCCGAGAATTACCCTGCCTGATGATCCGATTGCGCCTGTTGGCAGGCCTGTTGCTGTTCTGCGTCAGCGGTTGCAGCCAGCAACCGGGCAATGACCTGTTCAGCCAGTTGCGCGAGGGCAAGCCCCAGGAGTTTTTGCAAACCAGTGTCGATCGCATGGCCACGCTGACCATGCGCGACAATCTCGATAGCCTGTATCTGCTGATGAGCAAGCTGTACCTGCGCAACCCCGAGGAACTGAAAAAATCAGGCTTCCTTGACGCGCGCAGTGCCGGCAAGCAGGTGCGCGTGGCCATCGAACAGCAAACGCCATTGCCCACCCTGGGCGGCAAAAAGGACCTGGCGGCGTTGCGCTTTGCCATGAGCCCGGAGTTTCTCGGCGACCGGGTAGGGGCGTTCATCTATGCCATCGGCAGCATGCTGGTCACCGCCCATGGCAATCGCCTGACGTTCTACATGACGGACACGCTGAACCCGACGTTCGTCAGCCATGCCGCGCGTAACATCGAAATCGCCACCTGGATTTTGAGCCAGCGACAAAACAAGGACGGCCAGCCCTTGCTGTTTTCCAACGAAATCACGGAAGAGGGCAGCAACCTGAGTTTTGCCGTGGAGTTCGGCAAGATCGTCGCGCGCCTGGACTTGTTGACCCAGATGCTCGACGAGCGCTACCGGCGTATCGGCCTGAACTATGCGCAAAGCCTGTTGTTCCTGAATTTCCTGCCAGTGCAATAAGAAATCCCTGTAGGAGCGAGCATGCTCGCGATGAACGTCCAGGCACCGCGGGGTGTCAGGCCGCCAGCGTTATCGTTTACGACCATCGCGAGCCTGCTCGCTCCTACAGGTATAAAGATAGATCGCATCGATATAACTGGTTATAAGAAAAATCGCTATGCTGCGGGCCATATTTTCCCTGCGGTCTATGTGGGCGTATCCATGGATTTAGTGAACATCGGGTTGGTCGTAGCCGGTCTGGTCGTCGGCTTCATTGTCGGCATGACGGGCGTGGGTGGTGGATCGTTGATGACCCCCATCCTGCTGGCGTTCGGTATCAACCCGGCAACCGCGGTGGGGACCGATCTGCTCTACGCGGCCATCACCAAGTCCAGTGGTGTGCTGGTCCACAAAAAGAACAACAACATCGACTGGTCGATTACCGGTTGGCTGACCCTCGGCAGCGTGCCGGCGGTGGCATTGACGTTGTGGTTCCTGAGCACGTTGCACTCCGCTCCCGAGGCCATGAACGCGATCATCAAGCAGGCGCTGGGCGTCGTGCTGTTTGCCACGGCCCTGGCTATCCTGTTCAAGAAACGCCTGCTCGACTTCGCCCACAAGCGCGCCGGCGGCAACTACCAGCCCAGCGGTGTGCGCCTGAATGTGATGACGGTCATCACCGGTCTGGTGCTGGGCACCATGGTTGCTCTGACCTCCATTGGCGCTGGCGCCTTGGGCACCGTGGCGTTGTTCATTCTCTATCCGCTGTTGCCGACCCGCCGCCTGGTGGGCACGGAAATCGCCCACGCGGTGCCGTTGACCCTGGTCGCAGGCCTCGGCCATGCGAGCATGGGCAACATGGACTGGCACGTGCTGGGTTACTTGCTGGTCGGTTCCCTGCCGGGGATCTATCTGGGCAGCCACCTGACAGGTCGTATCTCGGATGAGTTGTTGCGTCCTTGCCTGGCAACCATGCTGGTATTGATCGGTTACAAGCTGGTGTTCTGATTCGGCATCCGCGCCAGTGTCCCCTTGCGGGTGAAGATGTCCATCCGGTTCATCGACATTCACCCGCCGTCCTCCCGCATGATCATTTATCTCCTTCCATTTCTGCCTGCCCGGATCTGTTGCGCAATGTCCGCCCTGACCTAAGCTTTGCTCAAGGCGGATTACATTTGCGAAGCGTCACCGGAACGAACGCCGCAATGCGCAATCATTAGAGCGTGGATATCAAAAGGAGATGCGCATGCTCATCAGGTCACTGACCCTGGCTACCTTGCTGGCGATTGCCGGCCCCTTGTTCGCCAACGATGGCGATTCACCATTGGACATCGATAAGGGCAGGGCCCGACCGCTGATCGTGATTGCGCCGAGTACTGTTGATCCTGTGTGGGTAGGTCTTAAAAAGTCACTGGAAGATCCCGCCAACAAACAGGGCGTAGCCCAGCGCAATATCAAGGTGTACAGCGTGCTGAACATGTTCGGGCAGCTCGATGGCAAGGATCTTGGCCAACAGGACACCATGGCCCTGATCCGAGCGCTGAAACTGGGTGCAGGCGCGCTGCCCAAGGTGATTCTGATCGGCAAGGACGGCGAGAAGAAGCTTGAAGGCTCGGGGGAAGAATCGAAGTCGATCGATCTGAAGAAAATCTTCGAGACCGTGGATGCATTGCCAGCAGCCGAGCAGGAGTTCACGGCTACGGTTGTGACACCCGTGCCTGAAGCCGAACCGGCCACCAGCGCCAAGGCCACCAAAGGTGCCAAAGGTGCCAAGCCAGGCAAACCGGCCAAACCCGCCAAACCACCTGAAATGCCGGATGATTGAATGTGGCGGGTCATTTGTGTCGAGAGTGCGCCCGGGGTTACCAGTTGTAGCGATACCCGACCGTCACGGCCCAGGGTTGCTCGATTTCGCTTCCCCTGGTGTAACCGGCTTCGGCATACAGACTGTGGTGGGTGGCGGTCTTGAGTGCGACACCGCCGGCAAATTCAACCCGCGAACCCGGTAGACGACTGTCCAGTTTTGTCCCGCTGACCTTTACATGGCTTTTGCCTGCATGTTCGGTGACCCAACCGGCCTTGACGTACGGTTTGATGGCCAGGCCATTGTCCAGCGCAAGGTCGCGACCGACGATGCCGCCGACTCGGCTCTGCACCGAGTTCATCGAATCCTGCTTGACCTCCAGACCATTGTCGGCGGTGTAGCGTGCGCCACTGATGTGCGTTATCTGCACCCCCACCTGTGGTTCGGCAAACCAGCCTCTGTCCAGTTCGATACGCTTGCCCAGCTGTACATCGGCACTCACAGCGTGGCTCTTGAAGCTAGCCTTGGCTTTCTTGCCGACGTTGCTGGTGATGTTGATGTCATTGTCCAGACGGCTGTATTTCAACGCGCCGTCGACGTACAGCCCGCCACGTTCCTGGTAACTGGCATAAGTGCCCAGCGTGGTGCTGTCGATGGTGCCTTTGCTGGAGGCGTCGAAGGACTGTCGGGCCTTGCCCTGACCGAACAGGGCGCCGACATACAGGGTGCCGTCGACAAGGGGAATGGCCTTGTCCGCGCCGATTTCCATGCCGTTTACCTGCTGCTCGAAGGCGCGGCTGGTGCCGGTGTCCAGGTGCTGCTCGGTACCATAACCACGGGTCCATACACCACCCTGATCCTTGCCCGAACGCAGTTCAGCGAAGTGGCCGGTGGTGGCGTTCATCTGGGCATTGATCAAGGCGGCACCGGCTGCCTGACTGGCGACTGCCGCATTGGCGCCCTTGCTCAGGATTTCCGGCTGCGGGCGGTGAGTAGGCCGGGCCGGTCGTTCGGGCTCAGCAGGATCCGCAGGAAAAACCGGTTGGACCGATTCATCCTTCGGCACTGGATCCTTGTTATCGTCCGGCTGCTCGATCGATTCGGCGGTCTCGCCTGCGTTCGTCAAATACCAGTCTTCACCGACCTGTTGCAATTGATAACGAAAGGCACCGGCATCCACGGTCCCGCCATGCAGCGTGAAATCACCGCTGCCACCATTGCCGGCCACCAGCGTCAGTGGCCGTGCGTCTGCAATGGCTTTGCCCGAGTCGGCCACCACCAGCGTATGGTGGCCACTGATCGGACCTCGCACGTCAAGCAAATCGCCTTGTTGCCCGGCCAGGTCAGTGTTCATGAAGAACGTACCGTTGCCGCTCAGCGGACCTTTGATCAGCAACGTATGGAATCCGTTGATGGCCGGATCGGCGAAGCCGACCTGACCGCTGACCTGGGTGGAGAAACCCAGGATCGCATCCCCCTTGAGCTGCAGGAGACCACCCTCATTGATGGTGGTGTTGGCGGCTTCGGCACGATCAGCCATCACCATGCGTCCGCCCTGGTTGACCGTGGTGTCATGCACCGTGGTGCCTGCGTCGATTTCGAACTGGCCGCCCTGATCGACCACGGTGCGGGTGGCGGTTGCAGAGTCGAAAATCGACAATAGTCCACCGCTGTTGACCCGGGTGAGGTCTGTGCTGCCATTTTGGTAAACGGTCATCTGCGCGTTATCGATCCGGGTGTTCACGGCGCTACCGTCCATGTACACGTACATGGCGCCAGCCTTGAGCTGCGTGTCGTTTGCCACGCCGTTTTGCGCGACGTCCAGAAAGCCGGCATTGACAGTGGTGCCGTTTGCCGTGGCGCTGCCCTTGACGACCATTTGGCCGGTATTGAGAACGCTGTCAACGGCGCTTGAGTTGTCATCGATTTCCAGCCAGCCGTCTTTACCGTTGATCGTGGTGCCGATTGCGGCTCCAGTGTTCCAGACCTGCAGGTGCCCTTTGTTTACCGTGGCGTTAATGACGACGCCACCTTCGCCGACGTGTATGAAGTTGCCATCCTTGACCTCGACATTTTCCATGAGCGTGGTCAAGCATTCGGACCCGCCACAGGCTTGAGCCGCCACTTGCTCGGGTACACACCCGAGCATCAACACCGCACTCGATATCGAAGCACGAGGAAACCGCATCACAAACGTAAACATGGACATCCGCCGACTGCATGGAAAGAAGCCGCGGATTTTCAGGATTGAGGGGATAGAGGTAACGCAGGCGTTTCCCAAGCATTTGTAGGAAGGGTCCTACAAAATCAGCTATGGAGGCTGGCCCGGATACTGTTCTGCAGGTGATGCATGTGCAGGATGAACGTATCGAACAGGCGGTTCAGTTCATCCGCCGGAACCGCTTGCTGGCACGCCTGCTCGAGCTGTTCGCACGCATTGATCAACGGCATGGCCTGGATGATTCGGGCACTGCCGAGGATTTTGTGGCAGCAGCGTCCGGCGGCCTCGAGGTCACCGGCGTCATACCGCGCTTGCAGTGCCTCAAGATCTTCCTGATTAGTGCGCAGCACAGTGGCCAGCAGTTGCCGGGTCATTGCCGCATCGCCCGCCGTAATGTCCCATACCTTGGCGATATCGAAGCATGCAGGCGAGGTGTTGCGGTTGCTTTCCACATTCGCCAGGTAACGTTCGAGCTCGTTGCGGGTGACCGGTTTGAACAGGCAGTCGTTCATGCCCGCCTCGATGCATCGCTGAATCTCCTGAGGCTGGGCGTTGGCGGTCAAGCCCACGACATGCGTCGCCGGGCGTGCGTCCCGTCCTTCGAATTCACGCAGTTGCCGGGTCATCTCCTCGCCGTTCATGCGTGGCATGTTGCAGTCGGTGATGACGTAGTCGAACACCTGATCCTCGTAGCGTCGCAAGCCCGTCATGCCGTCTTCGGCACAGGTGACGAGCATGCCCAGGGACTCCAGTTGTCGCTGCAGCACCACGCGGTTGAATTCGTGATCCTCGACAATCAGGATGCGCCGCACCGGCAAGGCCACGGTGACACCGGTATGCGCCGTCGGTGTAGTCTCATCGTCTGCAACTTCGGTCACGGACATGTCCAGGGCAAAGCACGAGCCTTGCCCCGGCGTGCTGGTGCAAGACAATCGTCCGCCCATCAGTTCGGTCAATTGCCGACAGATTGCCAGTCCCAGGCCGGTGCCGACCTGCATGTCGCTATGGTTGGAGGCGAATTGCGTGTAGGGCTCAAACAAACGCGAACGCTGCTGTTCGTCCATGCCAATGCCAGTGTCCCGGACCCGAAGGTGCAGCTGCAGGCAATCCCGATCCGACTCCAGCGCCAGTTCCACGGTCACGGTACCTTGCGTGGTGAACTTGATGGCATTGCTGATCAGGTTGGAGACGATTTGCCGGAACCGCAGTGAGTCCAGCGCCACCGCGATATCGTTACCCGTGTGCACGAACTCCAGGGCGACGTTCTTTTGCCGGGCCAGGCTGGCGAAGCTCTGGATCACGGTATTGATCAGGCGTTCGGGGTAACAGATACCGGTGCGCAGCTCAAACTTGCCGGACTCGATCTTCGCCAGATCGAGAATTTCACCGATCAACTCCATCATGCCGCCGGCGGATTTTTGCGCGATGTCGAGCAGTGGCGGGTCGGAGCATTTGTCCTGCAACAGTTCGAGCACGCCAATCAAGGCACTCATTGGTGTACGGATTTCATGGCTCATGACCGCCAGGAAATGGCTTTTTCCCTGACTGGCCGCTTCGGCCTGATCCTTGGCCTGGTGCAGGGCATGTTGCAGGTTCTGTTGTTCGGTCAGGTCGATCCAGCCGCCGATGACCCCGGTCATGCTGCCGTCGGAGTCGCGGTAGGGCAGGGCCCAGTGGTGGATGTGGTAGGGCTTGCCCTTGACCGCCATGGTGAAGTTGGAAAAGGACGGCTCGCCGCTGTCGAGGGTGGCGCGATGGATGCGTTTATAGCTCTGCGCGTCCTCCAGCGGCAGGATGTCGGCTTCGATCAACCCCTTGTTCAGGACCTGTTCGAGTTCGACGTCCATCACCTGCAAATAGGCGCGGTTGCAGGTCAACAGCAATCCCTGGCGATCGCGTACATAGATCGGGTTCGGCGTGCCGTCCACCAGCACCTTCATGAACACCAGTTGGTCGTTCAAGGCTTTCTGAGCCTTCAGACGTTCGGTAATTTGCCGGCGTAGCCCGACGTTCCAAGCCAGGATCACCGCCAGCACCGCCATCAGCCCAAGCATGGTCCGGTAAAACCAGGTTTTATAGGCATTCCAGCCGCCCTGGCTTTCCTGCGGGTTTTGCCAGCGATTGACGAGGTTGGTGAGCACTTCGGGGGGAATGTCGAGCAAGGCCTTGTCGATGATCGATATCAGCAAGGCGTTCTGTCTGCCGGTGGCGAAGCCGATCAATGCCGGTTGCGAGCCGATCACCGAATCGATCTGCAGGCGCCCGCGAAAGAAACGGTTGATCAGATAGGTTGCCCCCAGCTGGGGCTGAACAACACCGTCGACGCGCCCTTCGGCGAGCAGTTCATAAGTTTCGATGGGGGTGTCGACGGCTTCGATTTGAATCTGTGGCCATTCGCGTGCCAGCCAACTGGCGGCGGCCGACCCTTTGACGATGGCCACACGTTTGCCGTTCAGCCCGCTCAGTCCCGGGTGCTCGGGTTGCACGCGAGTGACCAAGGCAAACGGATTGATGCCGAAGGGGCGGGAAAACGCCAGGTCTTGCTCACGCTGGTCGCTGAAGGTCAGGGCGCCGATCAGGCTCACAGGGTCACGCTGCGTGCGACTGGTCATTGCATCGACGGAGGTGAATTTGCTCGGTTGAAACGTCAACCCGGTACGGTCATTGATCATGTCCAGCAAATCGGTGGCCATGCCGCGCAGCTGCCCCTGTTCATTGAAAAAACTGAATGGGGGGTACAGATCGTTGACCAACAGGTCGATCTGCGGATGGTCTTTGATCCATTGCTGCTCGGCCGCAGTCAGTTGCAGTCGGGTGTAACCCAGTTTCGGATTGGCGCCGATACCCCAGTGACGGGCAATCACCACACGTTCCTGGGGCGTGATGTTGGCCAGCACACTGTTGATCAGGTTCGACAGTTGAGCGTCGTTGCGCCGTAAGGCGAAACTGAAACCCAGGCCTTCGGAATCGCGCTGAATGGTTTGTTTCAGGCTCTGCTGATAGTTGCGTTCGAGCTGGTATTGCGCGGAGATCGCGTCGGTCAGCAGCACCATGCCTGCGCCGTAGGCGACCTGTCCCAGGCCATTCTGGGTCGATGGCACGGGCTTGAGTGGCGTATCGGGGAACAGCGATGCGACTCGCTCCCGGGTGATCCAGTCCGGATCGAACAACACGGTAGTGCCCGGCGGTAGTGCATTGTGGGGGCCCAGAGTGCCGGGTCGGCTGATCAGCACGGCTTGATCGTAGGCGTAGGGCGCGCTCAGGCCCAGATCGTCATAGAGGGCAGGAAGGTGGTTGATGCGCGGTACCAGATCGATGTCGGCGTTGCGCAATGCCGTGAGTGCCTGTTGCTGAGTGGCGAAATGTTCAATCTGCAAACGCACGCCCAGGGTTCGCGCCAGTATGTCCAGATAATCGGCGCAAAGGCCTTCGTAGTCGTTCTGATTGACGGTCATGTCCAGCGGTGGACGGTCAGGCAAGTACACCCCGACCCGCAAGGTCGCCTTTTCCTTGAGCCACTGGCGTTGCTGGGCGCTGAGGGTCAGTTCTACTTCAGTGTCACCGGCGCGGCTGAGCAGCGTCAACGATTCGGCCCGGGTCGTAAGCGTAGTGGATAGCGCGAGTGCGCCCAGCATCAGGCAGCAGATCCACTTCATGGCTCAGACCAGATGGTTGCGTTTGGCGAAGTCGATCAGCTCCAACAGGGTGTTGGCATTGAGCTTTTGCATCAGGCGGGTTTTGTAGGTGCTGACGGTCTTGTTGCTCAACAGCATGTCATCGGCGATTTGCTTGTTGCTCTTGCCCAGGGCCAGGCCGTGCAGCACCTTGAGTTCACGGCGTGATACGCCTTCGAGCAGTTGAGCGTCGTCTTGCGCGAAGTCGCTGTGTCGAACGGAGTTGAGCGTGTCGAGCGGGAACCAGGTCCTGCCGCCGGCCACGGCCTTGAGCGCGGTAGTGATTTCTACGGGGTCATCGATTTTCGAGACAAACCCTGACGCCCCGGCCCGCAGGCATTGAGCGGCATACGCCTGGCTTTTCAGACCGGTATGCACCAGTACACGAGCGGTGCTGCCGCCGACGCGCAAGCGGTCGATCACGGCCATACCGTCGAGTTGCGGAATGTCGAGGTCGAGCACAATGGCATCGGGCTTGAGTTCGAACGCCTTGCTCAGGGCATCCACGCCGTTGTCGCTTTCGCCGACGACCTCATGTCCTTCACGGCTCAGAATCATCCCGACCGCCATGCGAACGACCGCGTGATCATCGACCAACAGCACTTTCATCGATCAGCCCTCATGCCCTGTTTCAGCATAGTCTCGCCGCCGACAAGGAAGTGCCGGACCGGATACATGGTGCGGCACAGTAAAAAAGAGGCGCGAATCCTACATGTTTTGTGTGGGTATGCAAGGTCGGTCGACGGGAACCTGGGCGATCTGACCTATCGGATCAGTGCGTCCAGAATCCGATGTGCAATCCTGACCCGCTCCTCATTCGGGTAATTCTTGTTGGCCAGAATCACGATCCCGACCTCTTTCGACGGTACGAACGCGACGTAGGCGCCAAAGCCGCCGGTGGAGCCGGTTTTGTTGAGAAGCAGGTTTGCCGTTGGCGATTGCGGCGGGGTCAGCCATTGGACTTCATGGGCATCCATGGCCATCGCCGTCGAGTTGCCGGCCAGCAATCTTTCCAGTGACACCGGGTAGCCATACAACTCCCAGCCCAGCCCCTGGGTCATGTCGCCCACGCGGTAGTAGCCGGTGTGGGTCAGGGCAATGGCCTGTTGCAGCGGTTTTTCCAGCGATACCGGTTTCATGTTCACTTCGACAAAACGAAGCAGATCCGCCGCGCTGGTTTTTATGCCGTAGGCTTCGTCATCGAGTGCCCCCGGCCCGACGCGTACAGGCTTGTCGTCCTTGTTGTAACCCTGGGCATACAGCCCCATCTGCTCCTGCGGCACTTTTAGAAAGGTGTGCTTGAGGCCGAGTTTGGGCAACAGGGTGTTTTCCATGACTTCATCGAACGGCTGGCCCAGGCTCTGCGCGGCCAGGTAGCCGAACAGTCCCAGGCTCGGGTTTGAATAGAGTCGGTGGGTGCCGGGAGCGTAGCGCGGTGTCCACTGCCGGTAGTAGCCGAGCATCTTGTCCGGGGCATCGGCTTCGCTGGGGAACTGCAGGGGCAGGCCGCCGGCGCTGTAGGTGCCCAATTGCAACAGGCTGATGATGTCGAAGGCGCTGCCGTGCAGGGCAGGCCACAGCTGACTGGCCTTGTCGGACAACGACAGCTTGCCGGTGGCCTGGGCGTAAGCGGCGAGGGTGGTGGTGAAGGTTTTGCTCACCGAGCCGATTTCGAACAGGGTGTCGCGGGTGACGGCTTGCGCCGTTTCCTTCGACGCGACGCCGTAGTTGAAGTAATGCGCCTGACCATTGACCGTTACGGCCACGGCCATGCCGGCAATGCCTTGGGTCTTCATGACGGGACGCACAGCGTCATTGACCGTCGACTCGATATCCAGCGCCAGGCAAGGGCTTGAGGCAAACAACGCCAGGCAGGCCGCGAGCAATGCTGGCCGGGCGAGGCCGGTGTGGTCCTTTATCGTTTCATGGGATTTCATTGGGCTGACCGTTCGATTCAGAACGGTCATTAAACCCTGTCATCGATGGCCAGGCAAAATGTGGGAGCGAGCCTGCTCGCGATGGCATTCTGTCAGTCGGCGATGGCGCCAACCGAGAGTCCGCTATCGCGAGCAGGCTCGCTCCCACATGGGGTCGTTGTTCGACAGAGGACTAGCGCACCAGACACGGCCGCTTGTTGTCGAACTTCCAGCCTGGAATCAGAAATTGCATCGCCACGCTGTCGTCCCGCGCTCCCAGGCCCATGCCTTTGTACAGCTCGTGGGCTTTGGCGAGCTGGTCCAGGTCCAGTTCCACGCCGAGCCCGGGTTTGCGTGGCACCTGCACGCAGCCATCGACAATTTGCAGCGGTGCCTTTGTCAGGCGCTGGCCGTCCTGCCAGATCCAGTGGGTGTCGATGGCGGTGATATCGCCCGGTGCGGCGGCTGCGACGTGGGTAAACATCGCCAGGGATATGTCGAAGTGGTTGTTGGAATGCGAGCCCCAGGTCAGGCCCCATTCATGGCACATCTGGGCGACGCGCACCGAGCCCTGCAGGGTCCAGAAATGCGGGTCGGCCAAGGGGATGTCGACCGATTGCAGCTGGATTGCATGGCCCATCTCCCGCCAGTCGGTGGCGATCATGTTGGTTGCGGTTTTCAGGCCCGTGGCACGGCGGAATTCGGCCATGACTTCGCGGCCCGAGTAACCGTTTTCGGCGCCGCACGGATCTTCGGCGTACGCCAGTACCTTGTGCTGATCGCGGCACAGGCGAATGGCTTCCTTGAGTGACCAGGCGCCGTTCGGGTCGAGGGTGATGCGTGCATCGGGAAAGCGTTCGGCCAGGGCCGTCACGGCTTCGATTTCCGCATCGCCTGCGAGCACGCCACCCTTGAGCTTGAAGTCCTTGAAACCGTATCGCGCATGGGCGGCTTCGGCCAGGCGCACCACCGCATCGGCGGTCATGGCTTTTTCGTGCCGCACGCGAAACCAGTCGTTGTTGGCATCCGGCTCGCTGCGATAGGCGAGGTCGGTTTGCTGGCGATCGCCGACATAGAACAGATAACCGAGCATCTTCACTTCATCGCGTTGCTGGCCTTCGCCCAGCAGGGCGGCGACGGGAACCTCCAGGTGCTGACCGAGCAGATCGAGCAGGGCGGCTTCCAGGCCCGTGACGGCATGGATGGTGATGCGCAGGTCGAAGGTCTGCAAACCGCGACCGCCGGCGTCGCGGTCGGCGAAGGTCTGGCGCACCTGGTTGAGGATCTTCTGGTAAGTGCCGATCGGGCTGCCCACCACCAGGCTGCGTGCGTCTTCGAGGGTCTGGCGGATGCGCTCGCCGCCGGGTACTTCACCGACGCCGGTGTGGCCGGCATTGTCCTTGAGGATCACGATGTTGCGGGTGAAAAACGGGCCGTGGGCGCCGCTGAGATTGAGCAGCATGCCATCGTGACCGGCCACGGGAACGACCTGCATGCTGGTGATGATCGGGGCTTTGGCGGTGTCGTGTGCAGTCATTTTCTTGTCCTTTAAACCGTGTTCTGAAATCAGTACTCAGGCGTGGTGGTGGGCAGGTGCGGTTGTTGCGGCGACGGGTACGGCCCTGGGTTTGTTGCGGGCGGCAAAGACGATGATCGCGGCAATGATCGAGGTGACGGCCAGGCCGTACAGCCCACCCTGGATGGAGCCGGTGCGTTCTTCCAGCAGGCCGAAGGTGGTCGGCGCGACGAAGCCACCGAGGTTGCCCACTGAGTTGATCAGTGCGATGACGCCTGCGGCGATGCGTGCATCCAGATAAGCCTGGGGAATCGGCCAGAACAGCGACGATGCCGATTTGAAGCCCAGGGCCGCGAAGCAGATGGCGACGAAGGCGAAGACCGGCCCGCCGGTGGTGGACATGAACATCCCTGCGGCTGCAATCAGCAGGGCGGCAGCAACCCAGGCCTGCTGGTGCTTCCACCTGGCTGACAAGGAAGCGAAGGCGTACATGCCGACAATCGACAGCAACCAGGGGATCGAGTTGAACAGCCCGACCTGGAAGTCGTTCAGGTCGCCCATCTTCTTGATGATGCTCGGCAGCCAGAAAGTGGCGGCGTAGATGGTCAGCTGGATGAAGAAGTAGATCACGCAGAACAGGACGATCTGCCGGTCCTTGAGCAGCGTGCCCAGTGACGGCTTGACCGACGCTGCGGCTTCGCGGGCCAGTTGCTCGTCATCGATGGCCTTGACCAACGCATCCTGTTCGTCGCGGGTCAGCCACTTGGCGTCGTGAGGATGGGAATCCAGCCAGCACCAGACGAAGACACACAGCCCTACCGAGAACATGCCTTCGATGAAGTACATCCATTGCCAGCCGTGCATGCCCAGACCATTGATTTGCAGGAGCAAGCCGGACAGCGGGCCGGAAATCAGCGAGGCCACCGCCGAGCCGCTGAGGAAGATCGCGATGGCTTTGCCGCGCTCCGCGCCAGGCAGCCAGCGGGTGAAATAGTAGATGACGCCGGGAAAGAATCCGGCTTCGGCTACGCCCAGCAGGAAGCGCAGGATATAGAAGTGGGTTTCGTTCTGGATGAAGGCCATGCCCGCGGCCACCAGACCCCAGGTCAGCATGATGCGGGTCAGCCAGATGCGTGCACCGACTTTTTGCAGGAGGATGTTGGAGGGCACTTCGAACAGCGCATAGCCGATGAAGAACAGGCCGGCACCGAGGCCGTAGGCGGCAGCGCCAATGCCAAGGTCATGTTCCATATGGGCACGGACGAAACCGATGTTCACGCGGTCGATGTAGTTGACGATGAACATGATGACGAATAGCGGCAGGACATGGCGTTTGACTTTCGAGATCGCGGACCCCAGGGCCGAACCGGCGCCATTGTCCATTGCGCAATTGGAGTTTTTCACTGCGTTTTCTCCCACTGATTATTTTTATGCGGGTATGACAAGGTTTGCTTTGTTGATAGACATCATACAACTAGATTTTTTTGATGTGCAAGCTGCCATGGTCAACGAATTAGCACTTGTTGTGGGTTCTGTTATTCTTTTCGTTGAGTTTGTTGGGATATCTCAGTGCTGGAGATTTCACTTTTGTTGAGTGTTGTCATACAAGTTAAGATGACTTCCATGAGATTTCAGGCGCGTGGGGTGCTACGATTTCGCTAGCTCCGCCTTTGGAAGAACATGATGCAAGAAGACCTCGACCTGCCTGCCCGCAAGCGCAGTCATAACCTGGCCCACGATCTGGTGGCCAAACTGACCCAGAGCATCCTGCTCGGGCAGATGGCGCCTGGCGACAAGTTGCCGTCGGAAAACACCATCGTTCAGGAGCACGGGGTCAGTCGCACGGTGGTGCGCGAGGCGATTTCCAAGCTGCAGGCCTCGGGGCTGGTGGAAACCCGTCATGGTATCGGCACCTTCGTGCTTGAGCGTGCGCCGGAGCAGGGGCTGCGACTGAACGTCGATACCGCGCTGGGGGTGCGCAGCGTTCTGGAGTTGCGCATGGGCCTGGAAACCCAGGCGGCGGCGCTGGCGGCCATGCGCCGTACCGACCAGCAATTGGCGCAAATGCGCCAGGCCCTCGATGACTATCAAAGCCTGTTGGCCAATAACGACAGTTGCGTCGAGGCCGACCGGCGTTTTCACCTGCTGATCGCGGAAGCCACCGGCAACCTGTGCTTCAGCGAAATCATGCAGCACCTGGGGAGCGCCATGATCCCGCGGACCCGGGTCAACGCGGCCGAACGTGGTGCGGTGGACCTGAGCAAGCTCGGGCAACTGGCCAACCAGGAACACGAAGCGATCCTGAACGCCATCAAGCGGCAGGACCCGGATGCCGCGCGGGCAGCGATGTGGCTGCATTTGACCAACAGCCGTGATCGCTTCGCACCGTCCTGATCCCCGCTGATCCCCTGTAGGAGCGAGCATGCTCGCGATGGTCGTCAACGATAACGTTGGGTGTCTGACTCCCCGCGGTGGTCTCTGGTTCTTCGCGAGCATGCTCGCTCCTACAGGGATCTACGGTCATCAGGCGCGAGCTGCCTGAGCCGCCGGCCGCCGTTCCAGATTCAAGGCCAGCACACTGATCAGCACCACCATCGCACCAGCCGCCACCATCAAGGTCGGTTGTTCGCCCAGTTCAAAGCATGCAATGGCCATCGCCATTGGCGGCACCAGATACAGGGTCATTGTCGCCCGGCTCAAATCCACATGCGCCAGTACATAGGCCCAGGCCAGATACGCCAGTGCACTGGGGAAAATGCCCAGGACAATCACTGCCCGTTGCGCGTGCGGCGGGGCATTCAGCATCTGTTCCAGCAACCCCGGCAGATAGACCAACAGCAACAATGTCCCTGACCAGACCGTGTAGCACACCAGCGTCAACCCGTCGTAACGTCCGCTGTGATGCTTTTGCAGAGCGAAGTACACACTCCAGGACAGTGCCGCCAACAGGATCAACAGGCCGTGGGCGTCAATACTGCCCAGTCCATGATCACCGGTTACCACAATCACCACGCCAACCATCCCCATCACCACGCAGCCCCAGCGCCAGGTACTGATCCGATCCTTGAAGACAAAACGTGCCAGCAGGGTGCTGAACAGCGGCGTCGATTGCGCCAGCACACTCGACGCACCGGCGCTGACGCCCTGTTGGCCGAAATTGATCGATACGTGATGCAGGCTCACGGCAAAGAAACCCAGGGCCATCAGCAGCGGTACATCGTGCAGGGTCGGCAGGCGAATGCCCCTGAAAACCGCCACTACGGCCATGACCAGGGATGCCAGCAAAAATCGCAGCAAGGCGAGGTGCGCGGGATCATAGGCCTTCAGGCCGATGTGAATGCCGGTTGGAGAGTAACCCCAACAGATCACGACAAATGTCATGGCCAGGATGATTTTCAAGGGCGAGGAGGGTGAAGGCGAGAATGATTTCATGGTTGTGCACCGTCAGAAGGTGCCTTGAGTATCGGAACCTGAATCATTCGCCACAACTGACTTATACTGCGCTGATTATTCACTTTGGGTGATGTATGGAGCTGGCACAGATTCGCATGTTCAAGACCGTGGCCGAGGTGGGCAGCATTGCTCGCGCGGCGGAGTTGTTGCATTGCGTGCCGTCGAACATTACGGCCCGCATCAAGGCACTGGAGGCGGAACTGGGCGTCGCCCTGTTTCTGCGCGAGGGGCGTGGGCTGCGTATCAGTCCATCGGGCCAGACCTTTTTGGCTTATGCCGCGAGAATCCTGGCCCTGACCGCCGAAGCCAAACGCGCAGTGGACCCTGGCGCCGAACCTTCGGGGCTGCTGCGCATCGGCGCCATCGAGTCTTCGGCCACCGGTCGCCTGCCACGCCTGTTGGCGAAATTCCACAAGCGTTACCCGGCGGTCGCGCTGGAGCTGACGACTGGAACCTGGGGCCAGTTACTGGATGACACCCTGAGCCATCGACTCGACGGCGCCATCGTCGCGGTGGACGTCGAACGCTCCCATCTCAAGCGCACGCCGATGTACCGCGAAGACTTGTTGCTGATCGCTTCGACATCGCTCGGGCCGGTGCGCGACATGACGGACTTGCAGGATAAAACCGTGTTCATGTGGCCGCAGGGCTGCCCGTATCGGGCGGCGCTGGAGCATTGGTTGCTGCGCCAGGGTCAGGCCTTGCCGATTGTCAGCCTGGCCAGTTACGGCGCGATAGTCGGCTGCGTCAGCGCCGGGGCCGGCGTGGCGCTGGTGCCCAAGGGGGTTTTCGATCAATACGCCAAGGGAGCAGGTTGCGTGGGCTACGAATTTCCCGAGCTGACGGCCATCGACAACCTGTTCTACTGGCATGAAAACGCCGGGGTACACCCGGCGCGAGAGGCGTTTGTGGCGATGTTGCGCGAGGAATTCGCTTAGCAGGCGCCATCGAATACGCCTTTTGCTTCGTAGGAGCCAGGCTTGCCGGCGAAGGCGCCATCGAATACGCCTCCGCCTGTAGGAGCGAGGCTTGCCGGCGAAGGCGCCACAGAATGCGCTTTCGCCTGTAGGAGCCAGGCTTGCCGGCGAAAGCGTCATCGAATACGCCTTCGCCGGCAAGCCTGGCTCCTACGAAGCAATCAGCATTGCCTGTTCAGGTTTACGTCAGGTTCACATCCCGCATCAACAACCCGAAATCCAGGTCCACCGCATCCGGTATCGGCAAATACACCGTGTGTCCATCCCCGGGTGCCACCTCCAGGGTGTCGCCCTTGGCGTTCTGCAGCTGATGCAGATCGAAGTGGAAGTTGCCCTTGGGGGTCATCAGTTCCATGTGATCGCCCAAAGCAAAGCGGTTTTTCACCTTCACCTCCGCCAGTCGGCCTCGGCGCTTGCCGGTCAGTTCGCCAACAAACTGTTGCCGTTCCGACACCGAACTGCCGTTCTGGTAGTTCTGGTATTCGTCATGCACGTGTCGGCGCAGGAAGCCTTCGGTGTAGCCGCGCTGGGCCAGGGATTCGAGGTCCGTCATCAGGCTGCGGTCGAACGCCCGTCCAGCTACCGCGTCGTCGATGGCGCGGCGGTAAACCTGTGTGGTACGTGCGCAATAGAAGTGCGATTTGGTCCGGCCCTCGATCTTCAGGGAGTGCACACCCATCTGCGTCAGGCGCTCGACATGCTGTACGGCACGCAAGTCCTTGGCGTTCATGATGTAAGTACCGTGCTCGTCTTCAAAGGTCGGCATCAATTCGCCCGGACGATTGGCTTCCTGCAACAGAAACACCTCTTCGGTGGGGCTGCCCACGCCCAGAGTCGGCTCCGGCCGGTACTGTTGGACGATCTCGCCGAGCAGGTTTTGCGTGGCCTCCTGCGCTGAATATTTCCAGCGACAGGCGTTGGTGCAGCTGCCCTGATTGGCATCGCGCTTGTTGATATAGCCCGACAGCAGGCAGCGACCGGAATAGGCCATGCACAAGGCACCATGGACGAACACTTCCAGCTCCATCGCCGGAACCTGCTGACGGATTTCGGCGATTTCTTCCAGGGACAGCTCACGCGACAGGATGATGCGACTCAAGCCTTGCTGTTGCCAGAACTCGACGCTTGCCCAGTTCACGGTGTTGGCCTGCACCGAAAGATGTATCGGCATGTGCGGGAAGTGACGGCGCACCAGCATGATCAAGCCAGGGTCGGACATGATCAGCGCATCGGGGCCCATGGCGATGATGGGCGCCAGGTCCTTGAGAAAGGTCTTGAGCTTGGCATTGTGCGGCGCGATGTTCACCACCACGTAGAAGCGCTTGCCCTGAGCCTGAGCCTCGTCGATGCCGACTGCCAGATTGGCATGGTCGAATTCATTGTTGCGTACCCGCAGGCTATAGCGCGGCTGGCCGGCATAGACCGCATCGGCGCCATAGGCGAAGGCATAACGCATGTTTTTCAGGGTGCCGGCAGGGGCGAGCAGTTCCGGGGCAATCAGGTTCATGGCGGCTCGATCGTAAAAGCCGCGCAGGGTAAACGCCCCGGCCCGAAGTTTTATTGATCTGGATCTATGCCGGGTGAACGAACGGATGGCACTCGCGCGAGCCGTAGCGGCCTAAGCATCAGGACGTACTGTTGCGTCCTTGTGCACGGGCAGGATCAGACATGAACGAAGAGACGGTACATGACAAATCGCTGACGGTCCTGCTGGCGCTGGTGAGCCTTGCGTTCATCTGGATTCTGCTGCCGTTCTACGGTGCGGTGTTCTGGGCGGTGATCCTCGGCATCCTCTTTGCGCCCCTGCAGCGTCGACTGCAATTGAGGTTCGGCTGGCAGCGCAATCTCACGTCTTTGCTGACCCTGGGCATCTGTTTGCTGATTGCGATTCTGCCGGTCATCGTGCTTGGCATCTTCCTGGTCCAGGAAGGTACGGCGCTTTACAAAAGCGTGGAAAGCGGCGAGCTGGATATCGCCGGTTATGTCGCGCACTTCAAACACAGCCTGCCACCGTATTTCCAGCATTTGCTCGACCGCTTCGGCGTGGGCGAACTGAACGGCCTGCGCGAGAAGATCATCAAGAGCGCAATGACCGGCAATGAGTTCCTGGCGACCCAGGCTTTCAGTTTCGGTCAGGGGACGTTCGAGTTCGTCGTCAGTTTTTTCATCATGCTGTACCTGTTGTTCTTTTTCCTGCGCGATGGTGCGGAGCTCGCCCGCAAGGTACGCATGGCCACGCCATTGCAGGAACATCAAAAGCGCCGATTGCAGCTCAAGTTCAATCGCGTGGTACGGGCGACGGTGAAAGGCAATCTGTTGGTGGCGATCACGCAAGGCGCATTGGGTGGCCTGATCTTCTGGTTCCTGGATGTTCCCAGTGCGTTGCTGTGGGCGGTGCTGATGGCATTTCTGTCGCTGTTGCCAGCAGTGGGGGCAGGGATCGTCTGGGCGCCGGTGGCGGCGTTCTTCCTGATGACCGGGGCGATCTGGCAGGGTGTGGTGTTGGGATTGTTCGGCGTGTTCGTGATCGGTCTGGTGGATAACCTGCTGCGCCCGATTCTGGTGGGCAAGGACACGAAAATGCCGGATTACATGATTCTGATCTCGACCCTCGGGGGCCTGGCGATCTTCGGGCTCAACGGTTTTGTCATCGGACCGTTGATCGCGGCCCTGTTCATGTCGAGCTGGGCCATATTCATTGAAACCAAACCACGGGTTCAGTTGCCTTAGGCATCGAATTTACCCGTCTGTGCGGCGCTGACACGCTTGGACATTGCCTGGGCGTCAGGCAGAGAAGTGAGCGGGCCGCTGATCTGTTCGCCGTCCAGTACCAGATACCAACATGCCAGCAGGCCGGAGGCTCTGAGCGAGGCAGGAACGGCGCTGCCGATAACGGACATGATTTGAATCTGAGACATCACAAGTACCTCCCTCGAACGATGGAGATACCTTACGGGGCCGAAAAAATTTCCGACAATCACCGTTTTCGATAGTGGTCATTGACGCCGTTGAGACCAGGAGACTGTCTGTGGTTCAGTCCACCACCTGGTCGAGCATATGAATCACTTCCTGCTCGTTGAGCAAACCCTTGCGCACCAGTGTCTGGGTCAGTAGCGAGAGGAACTTGGCGCTGCGATGACCTTCAAGTTGCTTGAGTTCGGTCAGGGCGTTGTACACCTTGCCGGAGGTGCACAGTCCGACTATGCGGTGCGGATTCTGTGTGGGCATGCGGGCGTCCTTGTTGTGATCAACCTGTTGTTGGCGGACAGGTCCGAGCTTGCGGGTCTGATATGACAAAAATATGACGATTTCCCTCGACGGGAGGGTCGTCCCATCTTGCCTGCTTGAATGACCGGCACTGTCCCGAGAGCGACGCTGACGCGATTTATCCAGACCTGTACCGACGAGTGGTCAAAAAAAAGCCCCGCTGGCGGGCGGGGCTTCTTGCATTCGTTACCAGCGGCCATAGCCATGGGGCGGGCCGTAGTAACCGCGTGGTGGGCCGTAATAGCCGCGGGGAGGTCCGTAATAGACAGGTGCCGGTTGGTAGTAAACCGGTTGCTGCACATACACCGGTGCCGGCTGGTAATAAACCGGTGGCGGCGCGGCATATACCGGTGCAGGTTGGGCATAGACCGGCGCCGGCGCGGCATATACAGGGCGATTGCTCTCGATGATGGCCGAGCCGATGATTGCCGAGCCAACGAGCGCGCCAAATACCGCCGGGCCTTGCCAGTAGTTACCACCACCATGGGCTTGTGCCTGCCCTGCGATAGCCAGAGCACCGATGAGCAAGGCAACAGCGGGGATTTTACGGATCATGATAATTCCTCGGTTCTTCGACCCGGCGCTTGCGTCTGCTATAGACCCAAGGATCGACGCGGGGATACTTCTAAGACAACGTATTTCTGAAAATCAGCACAGCCGCCAGGTAAATTTTGTGTAAGGTCTGTACCGTCTTGCTTACGGTGGTGTGATGCCGCCTGTAAACACGGGACTATGATCGATCAGAACACGATGGACCGGCTAAACCGTCCATCCGAAAGTGCATTGCAAGGAGATTCACATGCAGATGAACCCGAACAAAGACACCCGTTTGTGCATGTCCCTGTCGGGGCGCCCCGGGAACTTTGGTCTGCGATTTCACAATCATCTGTATGAGCAACTGGGGCTGAACTTCTACTACAAGGCGTTCAGCAGCCAGGATCTGCCCGGGGCAGTGGGCGGTATTCGGGCCTTGGGTATACGCGGTTGCGGCGTTTCGATGCCGTTCAAGGAGGCCTGCATCGCCCTGGTCGATGAGTTGGACCCGTCCGCCGCAGCCATTCAGTCGATCAACACCATCGTCAATACCGATGGCCATCTCAAGGCTTACAACACCGATTACATTGCGATTGCCCAGTTGCTGCAAACCCATGCGGTGCCCACGGACATCACCTTTGTCTTGCGTGGTAGTGGCGGGATGGCCAAGGCCGTGGCCAGCGCCTTGCGCGATGGTGGTTACAAAAACGGCACGATTGTGGCCCGCAACGAGCAAGCAGGGCGCGCGCTGGCCGATTCCGTGGGATACCCGTGGTTGTCGGAGCTGGGCTCGCAGCGTCCACAAATGCTGGTAAATGTCACGCCGATCGGCATGACAGGCAGTGCGCAGGCCGATCAATTGGCATTCGAGGCAGAAGCGATCATGGCGGCGGATATTGTCTTCGATGTGGTGGCAGTACCGGCGGAGACGCCGTTGATCGTGCGCGGGCGCGCCGAGGGCAAGCGTGTGATCACCGGTCTGGAAGTGATTGCGATCCAGGCGCTGGAGCAGTTTGTGCTGTACACCGGTGTGCGGCCGACCGAAGAGCAGTTTCAAAAAGCAGTGGCTTTTGCCCGCAGTTAGGAGATTTTCCATGCATCCTCCCATTCTCAATCTGAATCAGGTCGAGCTTGAACCACTGCCTTCGGCGTTTACTCCGACGGGGGAGGCCGCCGGGCGTTATCGGCAACGTTTGGCCCGTGTCGGTCAGCAATTGGGGGCACAAAAACTCGGCTATCGCTTGTATGCCCTGGAACCGGGCATGCGCGGCAGTCCGTTTCACAGTCACCGGGTCAATGAAGAGATGTTCTATATAGTGGCCGGGGAGGGCGAGGTGCGTCTTGGCGATGAGCGCTTTGCGATTCGCGCCGGTGACGTGATTGCCTGTCCGGCGGGCGGGCCGGAAAAAGCGCACCAGATCATTAACACCAGCAACGCTGAGCTGCGCTATCTGGCCGTCAGTACCCAGCAATCGCCGGATATCTGCGAGTACCCTGATTCCGGAAAATATGCGGTGATGGACGACTTCAAGGTCGATGCCCAAGGCAATGCTTCAGGCTTCGTCGCCGTGGCCCGGCAGGTGGATGGGGTGGATTACTGGGACGGTGAGTAACCGCATGCACCCCAGGTTCATTGTGGGAGCGAGCCTGCTCGCGATTGCAGGCTGTCAGTCGCATGGGGGCCAAGGTGTCACCGCAAGCAGGCTCGCTCTCACCGTCGGTCGATAACCGCCAGGTTATTCAAGCCGCGCCAGGCGTTCTTCCAGCGCCGCAATCCGCGCTTCCAGCTCTTCGATCCGCTCGACGGACACTGCGCTGCCGCCACCACGTTCCACCGGGTTTTGCCGTGCGGCGAGGATCTCCTCGATGTCCGCCGGATCACCCAGGGCATGCATGTAGCGGTCTTCCCGCTGTCCGGCCTGGCGCGGAATCAGCAACGCCAGGTCCCGTGCAATCAAGCGCTCCAGTTGATGGACGACTTGCTCTGCGTCTTCGAAGTCATGCATGCGTGCACTGCGGGTCAACAGTTCGTTGATGGTTTGCGGTCCACGTAGAAACAGCAGGCCCATCAGGGCCACCTGGGCCGGCACCAACTCCAGCGCCTTGTCCACCTTGTGTTCCCATCGATCGGCTCGACTCCCCATTACCAATCGGGTCATGCCGCGCCCTTCCAGGGAGCGCAGGCTCTGGCCGACCTGGCCCTGGGTCAGGTTCATCACCGGTTCGCGGCTGGTTTTCTGGTTGCAGGCGATCATCAGTGCATTGAGGGTCAGCGGGTAGGTTTCCGGGCTGGTGGCCTGTTTTTCGATCAAGGAACCCAGAATACGGACTTCCGTGCTGGTCAGACGTGGTTCTTCGAGGGGCTGTTCTTGCTCGTGGTTCATGGCTCTGCGTCCTTATCCGGATTCGGGTTTTCGCTGCGTGGAGGCACTTTAGTTCGGCAGGTGCCGATGGCAACAGGAATCGTTGCTATTCACTGTGTTTTTTTACAAATTTTCCTTGAGTTGATAACGTTTTTTTTACAATTCACCGGGCACCGTATGCACGGCCGCTGTCTGCCCCTAAAATGGGGAGTCGCGCATGACCTTCATGAACGCGGATATCGGCCTAAATAAAGAAAAAGTGGAGCAAGGGATGAGCTTGAGTTTGACATTGACTCAACAGGATGTGCTGATCAGCGTATCAGTGACATGACGATTCTTGTGACCGGCGCAGCCGGCTTCATCGGCTTTCATACCGCCCGGCGCTTGTGCCAGGACGGTCATGAAGTAGTCGGTATCGACAACCTGAACGATTATTACGATGTAACGCTCAAGCAGGCGCGACTCAAAGAGTTGGAGTCTTTGCCGGGCTTTCGCTTCCGTAAGGTCGACATCGTCGATAAACCGGCGTTGCTGGCATTGTTCCGCGAACACCAGTTCACGGAAGTGGTGCATCTGGCGGCGCAGGCCGGCGTGCGCTATTCCCTGGACAACCCGGATATCTACGGGCAGTCGAACCTGGTGGGTTTCCTCAATGTACTGGAAGCCTGTCGTCAGCATCGTCCCGCGCACCTGATTTACGCGTCCAGCAGCTCGGTGTACGGCAGCAACAGCAAGATGCCCTTCAGCATCGAAGATGCCGTCGATCACCCCATTTCGCTCTATGCCGCCACCAAGCGCGCCAACGAGCTGCTTGCCGACAGTTACTGCCATCTCTACGGCCTCAAGGCCAGTGGCTTGCGCTTCTTTACCGTGTACGGTCCGTGGGGCCGTCCGGACATGGCGCTGTTCAAGTTCACCGAGGCGATTCTCAAGGGCCAGCCCATCGACATCTATAACCAGGGGCAGATGGCGCGAGATTTCACCTACGTCGACGATATCGTCGAAAGCATCGCCCGCCTGCGCACGCGTGCACCGCAGGCGGATGCGCCCGACAAGGGCTGCAACCGATTGTTCAACATCGGTCGCGGTGAGCCAATGGCGCTGCTGGACTTCATCGAGTGCCTGGAGACCGCTCTGGGCATTCAGGCCCGGCGCAATTTCATGCCGTTGCAGGACGGCGATGTGATCAAGACCTGGGCCGATGTATCGGCCCTGACCGAGTGGATCGATTATCGCCCGAAGGTGGCGGTATCAACCGGCGTGGCAGAGTTTGTGAAGTGGTATCGCCAGTTCTATCAGCTATGAACCATTCGCCCTTGAAAATAAAGAGCAAGGCCAAAGAGGGCTTTTATGAGCAATGACATTTTTGTATCCGTAGTGATCCCCGCGAAAAACGAAGCGAACAACCTCAAGCCCCTGCTTGAAGAGATTCGCGTGGCGCTGGCCGATGAAGCTTACGAAATCATCGTGGTCGACGATGGCAGCACCGATGCCACCATGCACGAACTGCTGCAGATCCGGAACAACGGCCTGAGTGCCTTGCGAATCCTGCAGCATGACCGTTCGCTGGGGCAGAGCACATCGCTGTACCACGCGGCACAAGAGGCGCGTGGGCAGTGGCTGGCAACACTCGATGGCGACGGCCAGAACGATCCGGCGGACATCCCCGGTATGCTGGCGCTGGTGCGCGGCATGCACGGCAGCGCCAATATTCAACTGGTGGCGGGGCACCGGGTCAATCGCCAGGACACCGCAAGCAAGCGCTGGGCCTCGCGTTTCGCCAACGGCCTGCGCAGCCGCCTGCTCAAGGACGCGACGCCCGACACCGGTTGTGGCTTGAAGCTGATCCAGCGGGAAGCGTTTTTGCGCCTGCCGTACTTCGACCATATGCACCGCTACATTCCGGCCCTGATCCAGCGCCATAACGGCCGAATGATCGTTCATCCGGTCAATCACCGGCATCGTACGGCCGGCGTCTCCAAATACGGCAACCTTGATCGTGCCCTGGTGGGCATTCTCGACCTCTTCGGCGTCTGGTGGCTGATCAAGCGCACGCGTTTGAACACCCAGGCACAGGAGATCCAAAAATGAATTTGTCCCGTGAAGCCTTGTGGCTGGCGGTTGGCTTTGCCGGACAAATTGCGTTTACCGGTCGTTTCGTTCTGCAGTGGCTGTACAGCGAATACAAGAAACGCAGCGTGATTCCGACCAGCTTCTGGTACTTGAGCATCGTCGGCAGCGCCTTGCTGCTGGCGTATGCCATTTATCGGCAGGACCCGGTGTTCATCGCCGGTCAGGCGTTTGGTTTCATTGTGTATCTGCGCAACTTGCAATTGATTGCAAAAAGCAAACACCTGAAGGAGTAATTCATGCGCAGATCATTGTCGCCCAAGGTCGAATGCCTGGGGTTGATGCTGCTTGCCCTGCTGTTGATCGGCGCAGGGCTGGGATTGCGTCAGGCCCAGAACGTCGATGAAGAGCGTTTCCTCGGCGTCGCCCTGGAGATGCTGCACAACGGCTCGTGGCTGATTCCCCATCGAGCCGGGGAAATCTACGGCGACAAGCCGCCGATCTTCATGTGGGCGGTGGCGTTTTTCGCCTGGTTGACCGGCAAGCCCAATCTTGCCCTTTACATCCCCGGGCTCTTTTCGGCGGTTACGGTCACGGCGATGGTCTATGACCTGGGGCGGCGGCTGTGGAACCAGCGCATCGGGCGCACGGCTGCGCTGTTGTACCTGGCGACTTATCAGACCTACAGCATCCTGCGTACCGGGCAGATCGACAGCTTCCTGATTCTGTTCACCAGCCTGGGCCTGTACGGCCTGGCACGACATCTGCTGCTGGGACCGGCCTGGCGCTGGTTCTACGTGGGCTGTGCGTCGATGGGGATCGGCGTGATCACCAAGGGCGTGGGCTTTCTGCCGGTGTTGATGCTGATTCCGTATGCCTACGCAGTGCGCAAGGACTGGGACGGCGTGGTGGCCATGCCGGGTCAGAAGCGCAAGTGGTTCCTCGGGTTTGTCGTGATGCTGGCGGCCATCGGAGTCTGGCTGGTGCCCCTGGCGTTGTCGATTGTGCTCAACGGCACCGCCGATGAACTGGCCTACGCACGGGAAATCCTGCTGCGCCAGACCGCGGGACGTTATGCCGCGTCCTGGGATCACCGTGAACCGTTCTGGTACTTCCTCACCAACGTCATCCCGCAGTACTGGCTGCCTTTGGTCCTGACGCTGCCCTGGCTGGTGCCGGCCTGGCGCCGTCAGCTGCAAAAGCGTGACGGTCGGGTTCTGGTGTTTCTCGGTTGGGTGGCGCTGGCTGTGTTGTTCTTCAGCATCAGTGCCGGCAAGCGCAAACTCTACATCTACCCGGCGCTGCCTGCCCTGGTACTGGCGGCCGCGCCGCTGATTCCATGGCTGCTCAAACGCTGGTTTGCCGGGCGCCCGCGTTTGCGTCGGGCATTCCCGGTGCTGGTGGCGGCCTGGTTCGCGCTGTGGTTCGCCCGCGGCTTCATCGAGCCGATCAAGGACGGCCCCAATCCCCACGAGCCGATCATGGCGCAAGCGGCAGCCATGACCCACGGTGCCGACCTAGTGCTGGTCAATTGGCGCGAAGGGCATTGGCTGTTTGCCCGCCAGCCGATCGTGCATTTCGGTATGGCCGACTCGACGGTCGAAGAGGCCGCGCAATGGTTGCGCGAGCATCCAAAGGCTTACGCCCTGGTACCGGACGAATTGCTGGGCAAATGTTTCAATCCGGATAGCGCCCATGAATTGGGTGAGACATCCCGTGCCGAATGGTCGATCGTCGGCGCCGATGCTGACAATGGCCAATGCCATTCCGGCACGCCTGCCCAAGTCTATCGTTTCGATTGGGGTCGAAACTAAGGATGAACATGGCAAGGAATGCCGGACTATTCGTCGTTTTCATTGCTTCAGCGCTGGTTTTTGCCAGGGGTGCCCGGACTGACGGGCACCCTGCGCTGCTCAGCGATGTATCTGCCAACATCACCGAACTTGAAGCCAAGGGGCGCTTCGTCAGTAGCCGCTCCCTGTGCAGCCAGGCGTGTGACCTCAAGAACACCGTGCCGCAAGCCGAAGGAATGACCAGGGATCGCGATGGCGAGCTCGATGTCGTCGGCGGGCCGAATCCGTTCTATCGCTTCAGCAAGTCGATCAAAGCGTCGGTAGCCAGTTTGGAGACATCCTGATGAAGTTGAGCCTCGGTCATTTGTCGAACCGCAACCTCGGCCTGCTTGCGGCGGTGGCCATTGCGCTGCTGTTTTTCTGGGGGCTTGGCAGCGTGCCGTTTCTCAGCGTCAACGAAGCCCGCCGCGCTGTCACCGTGCGGGAAATGCGGGACGCGGGAAGTTGGCTTTTGCCTTACATGAACGGCGACTTGTACCTGTCCAAGCCGCCGTTTTTTTATTGGGTGGGCCTGGTGTCCACTGCAGTGCTGGGCAGTCTGTCCGAATGGAGCGTGCGCTTGCCTTCGGCCATGGCTGCAACATTGTGCTGCATCGCTACCTACATGTACGGCGTCAGGCAGGCAGGGCGGCAGGCGGGTTTGTTCGCCGTGGTGTTCCTGGCCGCGAACGGGGGCTTCAGTCTTTTCGCGCGGCGCTCGGAAATCGAGATGCTGTTGACCCTGTTGTGTTTCGGTGCGTTGTTGACAGCCTGGCACTTCATCTTTCGCCAGGGCCGCGTCGTCTGGAGTCGACTCAGTTACGTGCTTCTGGGTTGTGCGCTGCTGACCAAGGGCCCGGTGTGCCTGCTTTGGGTCACGGCACCCATTCTGGTCTATGCCTTGATCTACCGCGATGCCCGGGCCAGGGCTTACCTGAGTGACGGTTGGGGCTGGTTGATTGCCGTGTTGCTGGGCAGCTCCTGGTATGCGGCCGTGTCACTGGATCAGGGTTGGGGCATCTGGGGTTCGATCATCAACGAAGACATCGTGAAGAAGATCGACGGGCAGGGCGCCGAACCCTGGTATGCCTACCTGCTGTACCTGGCCGGCGATTTTTTCCCGTTCTGGCTGATTGTGTTTGTACGGCCGCGTGCGTTTTGGGCAATGATCCGTTCGCGTCGCGAGGCGGCCATGCTGTTGTGTTGCAGCCTGCTGCCGCTGCTGGTTTTTTCGTTTTTCACCGAAAAACACGGCAAGTATCTGTTGCCGATCTACCCCTCCATGGCGTTGTTGCTGGCGATGCATTGGAGCGCGGTGCTCGAAGGTACGAAGGGCCGCTGGCGAGCATGCCTGGCAACGATTCCTTGCGTGATGCTGGCCGGGTACGTGGTGTTCTATGCATTTGTAGAAGCTCGCGTACTGGCTCACCGCGTCGGCGGCCTTGAGCAGGTCGCGGCACTGGCGGCCGGGCAGTCGGGCCAGAAGGCCTACAGTGTCGGCGAGCCGGATATCCGTCTGGTCTACTACATGGGGCGGCCAGTGGAATCGCTCACGGTTGCCCAGTTGCAAGGTGAATCCCGCCCGACGGGGCTGTTGTTCGTGCAGGAGCCGCTTGAGCCGCAACTGCAGGGGCTGATCTCTTGCGAGGTGGGAGAGGTCAAACCGTACCTGAGTCCCAAGCGCGCGGCACTGCTGGTTCACCTGGGGGCGGGCTGCCATTGACCTGTTTCCCACGCCGCCTGCTCACGCCGGCGGCGAGGAGAGGCTGCTGCAACTGAAAAAGACCCGTCTCGCAACGGCTGCACGTGGCTATAATCGGCCGACGTTTTCCATCGTCACCACATGAGACCTGCCATGACCATTTCCCTGTACGAAGCCTCTGTCCCTGTTTTCCAGCAAATGCTCAACGCCCTCAGTGATGTGCTGAAAAAGGCCGAAGCCCACGCCACCGAAAAAAACATCGACCCGAACGCTTTCCTGCAAGCCCGTCTGTTCCCCGACATGTTCCCGCTGGTGCGCCAAGTGCAGATCGCTGTTGATTTCAGCAAAGGCGTGACCGGTCGCCTGGCACAAGTGGAGTTGCCGAAATACGACGACAGCGAAACCACCTTCGCCGAGTTGCAGGCGTTGATTACCAAGGCGCTGGGCTTCATCGGCAGCATTAAGCCCGAGCAGATCAACGGCAAGGAAGGCATCGAAATCGTGACCCGTCCGGGCACCCCAAAAGAGAAGCGCTTCTCCGGCCAGGCTTATCTGCTGACCTACGGTCTGCCGCAATTCTTCTTCCACGTCACCACGGCCTACGCGCTGCTGCGCCACAATGGCGTGGAAGTGGGCAAGCGCGATTACATGGGCGCGTTCTAAGCCGTCGAGGTACAAAAAAGCCCCCGCAACCTCAGGCTGCGGGGGCTTTTTCATGGGTACGATTTTTTCAGCCGCATCATCAATTCTTGTGGGGGCGAGCCTGCTCGCGATGACGGACTTTAATTCAACACCAATATTGACTGTTATGGCTCCATCGCGAGCAGGCTCGCTCCCACAGGGGCCGCAGTGTTATGCCAATCGTTCGGATTTCCGCTTTTCACCCAGGCACGCCGCGGCCGTGAACAGCACGTCGGTGGAGGAGTTCAGGGCGGTTTCCGCCGAGTCCTGCAAGACGCCGATGATGAAGCCCACCGCCACCACCTGCATGGCGATTTCGCTCGGGATGCCGAACAGGCTGCACGCCAGTGGGATCAACAGCAGCGAGCCACCGGCCACACCCGAGGCACCACAGGCGCAGATCGCCGCGACGACGCTCAGCAGAATGGCGGTTGGAATATCGACGACTATGCCCAGCGTATGGACCGCCGCCAGTGTCAGCACCGTGATGGTGATCGCCGCGCCGGCCATGTTAATGGTGGCGCCCAGTGGGATCGACACCGAGTAGGTGTCTTCGTGCAGGCCCAGGCGCTTGCTCAATTCAAGGTTGACCGGGATGTTGGCCGCCGAACTGCGAGTGAAGAACGCAGTGATGCCGCTCTCGCGCAGGCAGGTCAGCACCAGCGGATACGGGTTGCTACGCAGTTTCCAGAGCACGATCAGCGGGTTCATCACCAGCGCCACAAACAGCATGCAGCCCAGCAGCACGACCAGCAGGTGAGCGTAGCCGATCAAGGCGCTGAAACCGGAAGTGGCCAGCGTCGACGCCACAAGGCCGAAAATCCCCAATGGTGCAAAGCGGATGACCAACCGGACAATAAGCGTCACACCGTTGGACAGGTCGCCGAGCACTTCGCGGGTGTTATCGCCGGCATGGCGAATGGCAACGCCCATACCGATGGCCCAGGCGAGAATGCCGATGAAGTTACCGTTCATCAGTGCGCTGACCGGGTTGTCGACCACACTGAGCAGCAGGCTTTGCAGGACTTCACTGATGCCGCCAGGCGCGGTGACGGCCATATCCTGGGTGGACAGGACCAGGCTTGACGGAAACATCATGCTGGCAATCACGGCGACCACGGCGGCGGCGAAGGTGCCCAACAGGTACAGGAACAGAATCGGGCGAATATGCGTCTGTTGACCATGCTTGTGGTTGGCGATCGACGCCATGACCAACACGAACACCAGAATCGGAGCGACAGCTTTCAGGGCTGAAACGAATACTTTGCCGATGAATGCCGTGGACTTGGCTGCTTCAGGCGCGAACAGGGCCAGGGCAATGCCGATGATCAGGCCAATCAGGATCTGTGTGACCAGGCTGGTGCGTTTCAGGCGTTGCAATAGAGAAGGGGGTGAAGCGGTCATAAATAACGGCGTCTCTGAATGGAGTAAGTGCAGGTTCCCGGGCTGGCAACAACAAGCGGGGGCGAAAGCTGTCGGCGCACACCAGAAACTGGAATGCGCAATCAAGGTCCTGAAGGGATCGATCAGCACAGGGTGTACGTATCGCGGGGGCGCGGACTTTATCACAGCGCCTTCGAGATCCTTCAATGCTGTGACGATCTGCCACTTCGGGCTGAATGCGATTTGCAGGTTCGTGCAACTTTGTTCGCAAACACTCTGTTAAGCTTCGCCATCCTCATTTTCTGTACTGCCAGTGAGCCTTCGGGCTATCGCTGGTGCTGTCGTTTTTTTGGAGTTTTGCATGCTGTTGCCCATCTTTCTGTTGTCAGCCGCCGGTTTTACGGTGCTGACCACTGAGTTCATCATCGTCGGCCTGTTGCCGGCCATCGCCCGCGATCTCGAGGTCAGCATCCCGCAAGCAGGCTTGCTGGTGACCCTGTTCGCCTTTACGGTGGCAGCGTTCGGGCCGTTTCTGACGGCGTACTTCGCCCGTTTCGAGCGACGCAGACTGTTCATCTCGGTGCTGATCATGTTTGGCCTGGCCAATACCCTGGCGGCCTTGGCACCGAACATCTGGGTCATGGCGTTTGCAAGGTTGATACCGGCGCTGGGCCTGCCGGTGTTCTGGGCATTGGCCAGTGAGACGGCGGTGGACATCGTCGGCCCCGACTACGCCGGCCGGGCCATCGCGAAGATCGGTTTTGGCATTGTCTGCGCCACGGTGTTTGGTATCCCGGTGGGCACGCTGATTTCCGATGCCTTCGGCTGGCGCAGTGCCTTCGCCATTCTGGCGTTCATCGCATTTGCCAAGGCGCTGCTGCTGTTTGTCTACCTGCCGAAAACCAGCCTGCACCAACATCAGGTCAGCTTCCTCTCGCAGTTCAGGATCCTGCGCAGCCCGTTAATGGTGGGTCATGTATTGCTGTCGATTGTGGTGTTCAGCGGCATGTTCACCGCCTACACCTATCTGGCGGATATCCTGGAGCGCCTGGCCGGGTTCAACGGCACTGTGGTCGGCTGGTGCCTGATGGGTTTCGGTGCGGTGGGGCTGATCGGCAACTCCCTGGGCGGCCGCGCGGTCGATCGTCATCCGCTGGTTGCCTCGATGATGTTCTGCGCGTTCATGATTGCCGGTCTGGTGGCATTGGTGCCGAATATTCATTCGCCTGTCGGCCTGGCGGCGGCAATGGGCATCTGGGGTGTGACGCAGGCGGCGCTGTTTCTGGTCAGTCACGTGCGTCTGATCAAGGCCGCGCCCGATGCGCCGGCGTTCGCTGCGTCATTGAACATTGCCGGGGCCAATCTGGGGATTGGCCTGGGCGCCATGATCGGTGGGCGAGTGATCGACGGTGTGGGCCTGCAAGGTGTGGGTTTCGCCGCGGCCGGACTTATCCTGGCTTCGATCCTGCTGGCAATCGCGTTGATGGCCCTCAAGCCCCGCGAAGTCTGCGCCTGAGCCTCACAATTCGGTAAACAACTCGCGTCGGGCACCTTCGGTAATGGCGACAATGCCGGGGTGCTTGACCTTGCGTTCCACTGAAATGGCATAGAACGACTCGCTCACCGCCGTGGTCTGGCCAATCACCTGCACGCCATATTGGCGCTGAACTTCATCGGCGATCACGCTCGGGCCGATGAATATGCCGCTGCCGGACTGCCCGAACGCCTGCATCAAGGCGCTGTCGTCGAATTCGCCGACAATTTGAGGCTGGATCTGCTGTTCGGCGAACCATCGCTGCAAGCGATTGCGAACCACGGTTTCCGCTCCGGGAATCAGCAGGGGCGCGCCCTGCAGATTGCGCGGGAAATCCTGACCATAACGTTTGGCCAGTTCGGGAGTGGCAAAGAAACTGATCCCGCATTCGCCGAGTTTCTGACTGTAACCCTTGATGTCCAGGTGCGAGGGCATCGGGCTATCGGATATCACCAGGTCCAGGCGCTGAATCGCCAGGTCGGCAAGCAGGCGTTCCAGTTTGTCTTCGCGGCAGGTGATGCGCAGTGGCTCGCTCAACTCCATGGTCGGCGCAATCAGGCGATAGACGATGGATTTGGGCACCACATCGGCCACGCCCACGCGAAACAGAATCTGCTGTTCGTTAGGTTGTGTCCGTAACATCCGCTCCAGTTCGCCGCCCAATTGAAACATCTGCTCGGCGTAGGGCAGGGTCTGTCGACCGGCCTCGGTGAGCTCCAATTGCCGCCCGACACGACGGAACAACTCAATGCCGTAGGTTTGTTCGAGCAACGATATCTGCCCGCTGATGGTCTGGGGTGTGAGGTTCAGCTGCTCGCAGGCGCGCACGATACTGCCGGTCTTGGCCACCACCCAGAAGTAATGCAATTGTCGATAATTGAGCATGCTGATCTTCTATTCGAATAAACCGAAGTATAACCGCTGAAAATACGAATTTTCCTGAAGTATTCATCTCCCTAGAATGCATCGCTATCAACGGGCCATCGTCGCGGCGCGTTCGTTATATCGAGGGAAGCATCATGAAGTTCAAAGCCACGGTACTGCTGGTCGCCTCTTTAATGGTCCTGGCCGGATGTGATCAGGCCGAAAAGAGTGCCCAGCAATTGATGGGCAAGGCTGCCGAAAGTGCCAAGCAAGCGATCGACGATACCCACAAGGCTGCCGAGCAAGCGCTCAGCGAAGCCACCAGCGGGTTGACCGGAAAAAAAGAATCGTCGGAACAGGAAGCGGAAAAATCCGAATCTTCCTCCCAGGAAATCTAAACCGTCTTACAGCGAGTCAGGACTGACCCATGGAATACCTTTTACAGCTAGCTGCCAGCCCGACCGCCTGGATCGCCCTGGCCACCCTGGTGGTGATGGAAATCGTGCTTGGCATCGATAACCTGATCTTCATTTCGATCCTGACCAACAAATTACCCGAGAAGCACCGGCAGAAGGCGCGGCGCATCGGTATCGGCATGGCGTTGATCCTGCGATTGGGCCTGTTGAGTACCATCGCATTCATCGTCCAGTTGACCGAGCCTGTGATCGACTTTTTCGGCCACGCGTTTTCCTGGAAAGACATGATTCTGATCGCCGGCGGCCTGTTCCTGTTGTGGAAAGCCACCACCGAAATCCATCACAGCATGGACCCGGCTCCGGAGGATCCGACATCGGCGACTTCGACCGTGACCCTGGGCTTTGCTGCGGCAATCGGTCAGATCCTGATGCTGGACATGGTGTTCTCCATCGACAGCATCATTACCGCTGTCGGCATGACCGAGCATCTGCCGATCATGATCATCGCGGTGGTGGTGTCGGTGCTGGTGATGTTGTTGGCGGCAGATCCTTTGGCCAAGTTCATCAACGACAACCCGACGGTGGTGATGCTGGCCCTGGGCTTTTTGATCATGATCGGCATGACGCTGATCGCCGAAGGCTTTGGCGCCCATGTGCCGAAGGGGTACGTGTACGCTGCCATGGCGTTCTCGGCTGCCATCGAAGTGTTGAACATGATGTCTCGCCGGGCGAAGCAGAAGCGCGTAGCCGCTGAAGCCTGATAGACCCTTGCGAAAAGGCCGCCTGCGCTCCAGGGAGCGCAGGCGGCCTTTTTTTCGGTGAGAAATCGGTCAGTGGGCGGAAGCGTGATGTGTGGTGGCTTTTTCCGTTTTCTCCAGGGAGGCTGGAGGGACAGGGTGGTGATGGCGACGGCTGATACGCAGTACACCCCATAACATCGCGGCTGCGATAGCCAACCAGCTGAAAATCAACACCACAATCGTCATCGTCAGGCTCATCGCTGCCTCCTCTTTGCCCTGCGGCGGGCGCACACGCCTTGCAGGTGACAGTCTAGTCGTTGCCGTATTGCAGGCTATTGACCAAAGGTCGATTGTCACCAACCAGTTCTCTCTATCGAATGCACTGGACTACCGGTTAAGGCTATACCGCAGCCGCGCGGCGCCCTATGATCGACGGCCAAGCCGGGAAGCGGATTGCCCGGCGCCTGAACAAGAGAGTGACAATGGTGCGGGTAATTTCTCGAATGGTATCGGCGGCGATGATTCTGGGTTGTGTCGCCAGTCTGGCCGGTTGTGCCGGTAACGTGGCGCCGCAGATCCAGCGTCTGCCCGAGCGGGTCGAACTCAGTGGCCGGTTCTATCGTGGCGTGGCCAATCAAAGCGGACCGCAAGTGCTGGCAAGCATGCTGTCGCAGCAGGGTGTCGTGATTACGCCGGGGTTGCTGGACAAGCCCCTGCACTTGCCCGGTGCCGAGGCTCAGCTGCAGCAAAACATGCAGAACCTGGCGCGAGAATACGGGATGATGGTTTATCCCCTGGACAGTAATCTGCCATCCCTGTTGACCCAGGTAGCGGCGGGGTATCCGGTGATGGTGCGCTTTACCGAGGGCTCGGCGCTCTGGGCCGAGCCGCGTTATGCGATTCTGTCCGGTTACAACCGTCGCAAGCAGACTGTTCTCTTGCGCTCGGGGATGGAGCAACGGTTGTCAATGAGCTTCAGCGCCTTTGAGTCAGCCTTCAAGGATGCCGGTGGCTGGGCCGTGCTGATTCAAGCGCCCACGCAGATCCCGGCCGAGGTTGATCGGCAGCGTTGGCTGAAGGCGGCTGGCGATCTTGCCCAGGCCGGTCAGGAGCAGGCGGCTGCAAAAGCCCGCAAATCACTGGGTGGGCAGTAAGCCCGTTCGTCATCTTTCAGGCACCGCGGTGCGTTGAAGGTATCTGATAGTAGAGGCCCGCTGATTCGGGTCTGAGATCAGGAGACGGCCATGGCAGATTCCGAAACCCCTCGCGGTCCGCATTCTTCCGAGCACTCCTCAGGTGAGGAGCTGGGGTTCGATCCCGACTCTCCAGACCTCAGCGACCCTCAGGTCGACCCTGTGGGGCCGGCCCGGGCGCCAAGGGATGTCAAGCCGGGGGACAATCCCGGGGCCCCGGTCAAACCCTACGATCCGCTCGGTGATCTGAAACCCTAGAACGCTTGTCCCCAGGTTTTCTTGGAGGTGCGTATGTCCACTGATTCGAGCTTCGATGACAAAGGTCCGGAAAGCGTTCCCACCACGCCCGAAGAAGACATCGATCCGGTACTGGATCCTGGCAGCCCGCTGCGCGATCCCCTGGCCCGACCCATGGTGGTGCCTGCCGAGCATTCACAGGGATGGAGAGATCCTTGTGCCGGCGATGGCATTCCGGATGATGACCAGATGCCGTTGCCCAACGATTAACGGATAGACGAAAAAGCCCCGAGAAATCGGGGCTTTTTCATGGGTTTGCGCGGTTACTTGGATGCTTCGATCACACCGCTCTGGCGGTGCTTGAGGTTCTTGTCCGATTTGTACTGCATGGCAACCGACGGCACGTTGGCGCTCTTGCCGGTCTCGACCCAGTTACGGATACGAGTGGCATCGGCAAAGTGGGTGTATTTGCCGTAGGCATCGAGGATGACCATGGCTACGGGACGATTGGCCATGTGCGTCACCAGCACCAGGCAATGGCCGGCTTCATTGGTGAACCCGGTTTTCGTCAGCTCGATATTCCAGTTGGGTTTGTTGACCAGATGGTCGGTGTTACGAAATCCCAGGCTGTAGTTGGGTTTGCGGAAAGAAACGGTTTTTTCCTTGGTGGTGCTCAACTCCGTCAGCAGCGGATATTTGTGCGCGGCAATCAAGAGTTTGCTCAGGTCGCGCGCGGTAGACACGTTGCGTGGTGACAGGCCGGTTGGTTCGACGAAATGGGTGCTGGTCATGCCCAACGCCTTGGCCTTGGCGTTCATCGCCGCGATAAACGCGGCATAACCGCCCGGATAGTGGTGGGCCAGGCTCGCTGCCGCCCGGTTTTCCGACGACATCAGCGCAATCAACAGCATTTCCCGGCGGGGCATTTCGCTGTTGAGCTTGACCCGGGAAAACACGCCTTTCATTTCCGGGGTGTCACTGATGTTGATGTTGATGTACTCGTCCATGTTCTGTCTGGCCTCAACCACGACGAGGCCGGTCATCAGCTTGCTGACGGATGCGATGGGGACAACCACGTCAGGATTGCTGGCGTAGATGACCTTGTTGGTCTGCAGATCCAGCAGCAGTGCACTGCCGGAAGCGATTTTGAGTTGCGAGGTGTCTCTAGGCGCTGCGGTGGTTTCGCCGGCGCTGGCAATTGGCGTGATGAAAGTCCCTGTAACTGCAAAAATTAGGCTCAGGATCGAAAGACGGATTTTCACGCTGGCAGACTCGTAAAGTGTTGGTACGCCGTTTTGTAACGGGCTATTTCTTAAAAAGCGCGACATTCTGGAGTATGGCTGAATAACTGTCGATGGTTGTTCGAAGTCGGAGTGAAAGTCCTTCAAAACATGAAAAAAAAGTTATTTTCCGTTAAGTGGTCAACCCTGTTTCAAGAGCAAAAAAGAACCCCGCATGGGCGGGGTTCCTTTCGACGCTGAATGACTTTTTCGCTGGATTCAGCTGTGCAGGGTTTCGGCTGCGTACAGCGTGTTTTCCAGCAGGCAGGCACGTGTCATCGGGCCTACGCCACCCGGAACCGGAGTGATCCAGCCGGCGCGGGGCAGGGCGGTTTCGTAGATCACGTCGCCGACCAGTTTGCCGTCGTCCTGGCGGTTGATGCCGACGTCGATCACGATGGCGCCTTCCTTGATCCACTCACCCTTGACCAGGCCGGGTTTGCCCGCGGCTACGACGACCAGGTCGGCACGACCGACGTGCCCCGCCAGGTCCTTGGTGAAACGGTGGGTGACGGTCACGGTGCAGCCGGCCAGCAACAGCTCCATGGCCATCGGCCGTCCAACGATGTTGGAAGCCCCGACAACCACTGCGTTCATACCGTACAGATCGACACCGGTGCTCTCCAGGAGGGTCATGATGCCCTTCGGGGTGCATGGGCGCAGCAAGGGGATGCGTTGGGCCAGGCGGCCGACGTTATAAGGGTGAAAACCGTCGACGTCCTTGTCCGGACGGATACGCTCGAGCAATGTGGAGGCGTCCAGGTGCTCAGGAAGAGGAAGCTGCAGCAGCACGCCATCAATCGCCGGGTCGTCGTTCAGGCGATCGATCAGCTCGGTCAGTGCTTGCTGGGTGGTGTCGGAAGGCAGGTCATAAGCCTGGGAAAGGAAACCGACCTCTTCACAGTCTTTACGCTTGTGCGAGACATAAACCTGAGAGGCGGGATCGCTGCCGACCAGGATCACCGCGAGGCCGGGCGTGCGCAGGCCTTGCTGGCGACGCTCGGTGACGCGTTGGGCGATCTGCTGGCGAAGGCTGGCGGCGATTGATTTGCCGTCGATTAGTTGTGCAGTCATTGCGCGTGGTTAACCATCGAGAGGGGAAAAAAAGAGCGAGCATTCTCGCATGTCATGAGGTGAGGGCAAAGGCGCTTGGTCTGCAAATTCCCCTAAGCCCTTTAATTAAATGAATTTTTTTAAAAAATGATTTGACGGCCTTCAGGGGGCTCTATACTATTCGTCGCACTTGTCGGGCACAGCCTAGCACTGGTTAAGAAGGTCGAGCGAAATCAAGGTTTCGCAAGGCTGAAAAGCAATTAGTTTGTAGTCCTCCAAGAGTACAGATTAATAAGGCGCCCGTAGCTCAGCTGGATAGAGCATCCGCCTTCTAAGCGGATGGTCGCAGGTTCGAGTCCTGCCGGGTGCGCCATTAGGCAG
>NZ_JBNNVQ010000034.1:0-56516 GCF_050280625.1 Pseudomonas sp. NPDC089569 | reverse complement strand
TGAAGGCTGAGGGTAACCTGGATGAGTATAGGAAAATGGCAGGGGCGGCTGGATTCGAACCAACGCATGGCAGGATCAAAACCTGCTGCCTTACCGCTTGGCGACGCCCCTGTATTTGTTGCAACGAGTACCCTGTACTCGGTTCCTCTAGAGCAGACTCTGAAGCTTGCGATGCAACATCGAAACGTTGCTTCCTTTTGCTACAAAGCCTGTAAGGGTCTCTGTAAGAAGGGCCGAGACTTTATCAGCTTCAGCTTTGCTTGGGAAGCCCCCAAACACACAACTTCCAGTTCCGGTGAGTTTTGCGTCGGTAAAATTACCTAGCATATTCAAGGCGTTACGTACTTCTGGATAACGTCTTGCAACCACCGGCAAGCAGTCATTTCGACTGTTTCCCTCAGGAACGGGGCGCACTTTAATGGGAGAAGAGTTACGTGTCAACAAAGGATCTGAAAAAATTTCTGCTGTACTTACAGAGACTTGCGGCACCAGCACGACATACCAGGGTTCTTCGGGGTCAACCGGGGTCAGTTTCTCGCCCACACCCTCGGCAAACGCCGCGTGGCCACGGACGAAAACCGGGACATCGGCACCCAGCGTCAGGCCCAGCGCAGCCAGTCGGTCCTCGTCCCAGGCCAGCTGCCAGAGATGGTTGAGGCCAAGCAGGGTCGTGGCGGCATTCGAACTGCCCCCTCCGATTCCGCCGCCCATTGGCAGGACCTTTTCAATCCAGATATCGATGCCCAGGGCACAACCGGACTGCTCTTGAAGTTTCCGTGCCGCCCTGACGATCAGGTTGCTGTCGTGGGGGACGCCTTCAAATTCGGTGTGCAGGCGAATGACACCATCCTCACGCACGGCGAAAGTGATTTCGTCGCCGTAATCGAGAAACTGAAACAGTGTCTGCAATTCGTGGTAGCCATCTTCCCGGCGACCAAGAATGTGCAACATCAAATTGAGTTTGGCCGGGGAGGGCAGGGTCAGGCGATTGGCTGGCATGTCATTGTCCCAGTTTGCGCGGTTGCCAGGTCTTGATCACGAGCGTGACATCAAGGTCGGCGCCATGCAGTTTGATCCGCTCGGGCAGCCAGAAACCATTTTGTTCGGTGTAGGCGGTGTACTCGACCTGCCAACCATCCTGCTCAAGGCTGGCCAGGCGACTGTCGCCGTCGAGCGTCAAACGACTTTTACTGTCGGGAGCCGGGAGTCCGCGGACCCACCAGGCCAGATTGGACACCGGCAACTTCCAGCCCAGTTGCTCATCGAGCAGGACTTCGGGGGTCGGCGCGTCATAGCGTCCCTGGTTGGCGACTTCCAGCGATACCTTTCCAGGTCGTCCGGTCAGGCGTGCGGCGCCGCGACCCAGGGGGCCGGAGAGGCGGATGTCGTAATAGTCCCGGCGCTGTAGCCAGAACAACGTGCCACTGCCCGAGTCCTTGGGGGCGCGAATGCCGATCTTGCCGTCGATTTGCCAGCCATCCAGACCTGCAAGTTGTTGCTTGTGCTCGCGCCATTGGGTCGGGTTGCCGTGACCCTCGACCGATTCGCGGGCGCCGAAGCCTGCGCAGCCGGCGAGCAGGGCGATGAAGCTGAAAACAATGAGGTGGCGCAAAAACATGATGTTAAAGAGTCTCTGATCCGGTCAGGCGCTTGATGGTGCTGCGCAGGGTAGGGCTATCGGGTTGTTCCTTCAGGAATTTGCTCCAGACCTGGCGAGCTTCGCGTTGTTTGCCGTTGGCCCACAGGACTTCGCCCAGGTGCGCGGCGACTTCCTGGTCGGGAAAGCGTTCCAGCGCCTGGCGCAGCAGTCGTTCGGCTTCGTCGAGGTTGCCCATGCGGAAATTCACCCAGCCGAGGCTGTCCAGTACCGCCGGATCTTCCGGGTTGATCTGGTGTGCCTGTTCGATCAGGGCCTTGGCTTCGACGTAGCGGGTGGTGCGGTCGGACAAGGTGTAGCCCAGGGCGTTCAGCGCCATGGCATTGTCCGGATCACGCTTGATGATCTGTCGCAGGTCTTTTTCCATCTGCGCCAGGTCATTGCGTTTTTCCGCTTGCATGGCACGGGTGTAGAGCAGATTCAGGTCGTCAGGGTACTGCTGCAGCGCCTTTTCGAGGACGGTCCAGGCCTTGTCGCCCTGGTTGTTGGCCGCCAGGGCTTCGGCTTCGATCAAGTACAACTGGATCGCGTAGTCCGGCTGTTCGTCGCGTTGGGCCGCCAGCTTGCGCTGGGCTTCGGCGGTCTTGCCGTTGCTCATCAGAATGTCGGCCTGGCGCAACTGGGCCGGCAAGTAATCGTTGCCCGGCCCGACTTTGCCGTACTCGATCAGTGCACCTTGAGGATCGTTGCGTTCTTCGGCGATGCGCCCCAGATTCAGGTGTGCCGAGTCGACATGGCTTTCCCTGGCGATCAGGTCCTCCAGGTAGCCCTGGGCCTCTTTCCACGCCTTGGCTTCCAGGCACACCAGCGCCAGGGAGTAACGCAGTTCGTCGTCTTCCGGGTATTGCTGCACCAGGCTCGAAAACTCGGCCTTGGCGTCGTCCATGCGGTTCTGCTCAACCAGCATGCGTGCGTAAGTCAGGCGCAGGCGTTTGTCGTCCGGGTATTTCTTGATGCTCTTTTGCAGCAACGGCAAGGCTTCATCGCCGCGATCGAGGGTTTGCAAAAGGCGTGCGCGCAGCAGGATCGGGGCAATCTCGCCTTCGTCGGGCGGATTGTTTTCCAGCAGTGTCAGGGCACCCTTGGCGTCGCCGTCCTGTTGCATCAGCAGGGCCTTGCCGAAGATCAGTTGGCTATTGTTCGGGTGGCGCTGCAATAAGCGGTCGAAGCTTTTCATCAGGCCATTGCGCGTGTCCTGGTCGGTGTCGGCCGCGGACAGGGCGAGGAAGTCGAAATGGGTGTCGCCCTTGCCTTGCAGGACCTTTTCCATATAAGCCATGGAGTCGTCATAGCGCCCGGCGCGTGCCAGTTGCACGGCCGCGGCCCGTTGCGCCTCCAGGTCGTCCGGGGCGTTTTTTGCCCAGATCAGCGCAGTGTCCAGGGCAGCCTGATCGGCGCCCAGGTATTCGGCGATGCGAAATGCCCGCTCGGAGATGCCCGGGTCCTGGGTATTGATGGCCTGGGTGACGTAGTTGTCCAGGGCAATGTCGAACCGATTGCGCTGGCCAGCCAGCTCTGCGCTCAGCAGGCTGAAGACAGTGTCTTCGCTGAAGGAGCTGTAAACCTTGGGCTTCTCAGGCGCCGGGGTGCTGTCTTCAGTCGGCGACGTACCGTCCGACGACACGGGTGCCAAGGCCTGGCAGCCGCTGAGGAAGACAAGAGCGAGAAACAACGCGGAAGATCTATTCATATAAGGAAGAGGACGACTAACCTGCGGTCGGATCATCATGACACAAGCCTTCGGTCAAACATAACCGTAGCAACGAGCTTGCTCGCAAGGAACCTCGGGGGTGACGTGTTTTTCCAGGCTTTTACAAGAGCACGCTGCCAGGACAATAGTCAGCGGTAGTTGTTCTGAATCTGGCGAAGTAGGACAATTGCCGGCTTCACGTCATCATCAGCGACTTTGAATGGCCTTCCTTGCACTCGGTATTAACCACAAGACTGCTTCCGTAGACGTCCGCGAGCGCGTGGCCTTTACTCCTGAGCAGCTGGTTGAGGCCTTGCAGCAGCTCTGCCGACTCACCGACAGCCGCGAAGCTGCGATCCTCTCCACCTGCAATCGCAGTGAACTTTACATAGAACAGGATCACCTGTCGGCCGATACCGTGCTGCGCTGGCTGGCCGAATATCATCAATTGAGTCTCGAAGAGCTGCGCGAAAGTGCTTATGTGCACGAAGATGATGCGGCAGTTCGTCACATGATGCGGGTCGCATCCGGGCTTGATTCGCTGGTGTTGGGTGAGCCACAAATTCTTGGCCAGATGAAATCGGCCTACGCCGTGGCGCGCGAAGCCGGCACGATCGGGCCGTTGCTGGGGCGGCTGTTTCAGGCCACGTTCAATGCGGCCAAGCAGGTGCGCACCGACACCGCCATTGGTGAAAACCCGGTATCCGTGGCATTTGCCGCGGTCAGCCTGGCAAAACAGATCTTCAGCGACTTGCAACGCAGCCAGGCTCTGCTGATCGGCGCCGGAGAAACCATTACCCTGGTTGCCCGCCATTTGCACGATCTGGGGGTCAAGCGCATCGTCGTGGCCAACCGCACGCTCGAACGCGCGAGCATCCTGGCCGAACAGTTCGGTGCGCATGCGGTGTTGTTGTCGGACATTCCGGCCGAACTGGTGCGCAGCGATATCGTCATCAGTTCAACTGCCAGCCAATTGCCGATCCTCGGCAAGGGCGCGGTGGAAAGCGCCCTCAAGTTGCGCAAGCACAAACCGATTTTCATGGTGGATATCGCCGTACCACGGGATATCGAACCGGAAGTCGGCGAGTTGGACGACGTTTATCTGTATAGCGTCGATGATCTGCACGAAGTGGTCGCCGAGAACCTCAAGAGCCGCCAGGGCGCGGCGCAGGCGGCGGAAGAGATGGTTTCGGTCGGCGCCGAAGACTTCATGGTCCGCTTGCGCGAACTGGCGGCAGTGGACGTGCTCAAGGCCTATCGTCAACAAAGCGAACGCATGCGCGATGAAGAATTGCACAAGGCCCAACGCCTGCTGGCCAATGGTGGCAGTGCCGAAGAGGTGCTGGTGCAACTGGCCCGCGGCCTGACCAACAAACTGTTGCACGCCCCGAGCGTACAGCTGAAAAAGCTCTCTGCCGAAGGTCGCCTCGATGCGCTGGCGATGGCGCAGGAACTCTTTGCCCTCAATGAGGGCTCATCGGAAAGCTTTTCGGATAAAAAACCGCAATGAAAGCGTCACTGCTCAACAAGCTGGACATCCTCCAGGACCGATTCGAAGAATTGACCGCCTTGCTTGGCGATGGCGAGGTCATTTCCGATCAGAACAAATTCCGCACCTATTCCAAGGAGTACGCGGAAGTCGAGCCGATTGTCGGCACCTATAAACAGTTGCTCAAGGTGCAGGACGATCTCGCCGGCGCCCAGGCCCTGCTCAAGGACAGCGACCCGGACATGCGTGAAATGGCCGTGGAAGAAGTCCGCGAGGCCAAGGAGGCCTTGGTGGAGCTCGAGGCCAGCCTGCAGCGTATGCTGTTGCCCAAGGATCCGAATGACGGGCGCAACGTGTTCCTTGAAATCCGCGCCGGTACCGGTGGTGACGAAGCGGCGATTTTTTCCGGTGACCTGTTCCGCATGTATTCGCGCTATGCCGAGCGTCGCGGCTGGCGGGTGGAGATCCTGTCCGAAAGCGAGGGTGAACACGGTGGCTATAAAGAAGTCATTGCGCGGGTCGAAGGCGAGAACGTCTACGGCAAGCTGAAGTTCGAATCCGGCGCGCACCGCGTACAGCGGGTTCCGGCGACTGAATCGCAAGGGCGTATCCACACATCGGCCTGTACCGTGGCGGTACTGCCTGAGCCGGATGAACAGGAAGCCATCGAGATCAACCCGGCGGACCTGCGCATCGATACTTACCGCTCCTCCGGCGCCGGTGGTCAGCACGTCAACAAAACCGATTCGGCGATCCGTATCACTCACCTGCCGACCGGCATCGTTGTCGAGTGTCAGGAAGAGCGCTCGCAACACAAGAACCGCGCCCGGGCGATGTCCTGGCTGTCGGCCAAGCTCAACGACCAGCAAACCACCGCCGCCGCCAATGCCATTGCCAGCGAGCGCAAATTGCTGGTGGGGTCCGGAGATCGTTCCGAGCGTATCCGTACCTATAACTTTGCCCAGGGCCGGGTGACCGACCACCGGGTCAACCTGACCCTGTATTCGCTCGACGAAATCCTTGCCGGTGGTGTCGAGGCAGTGATCGAGCCGTTGTTGGCCGAATACCAGGCCGATCAACTGGCAGCGATAGGTGAGTAAATGACGATCATTGCCAGTTTGTTGCGCACCGCCGAGTTGCCCGACTCGCCGACGGCGCGTCTCGATGCCGAACTGTTGCTGGCAGCGGCATTGGGTAAATCCCGCAGCTTTCTGCACACCTGGCCCGAGCGCATCGTGCCGAGCGAAGCGGTTCTGACGTTTACCGAGTATCTGCAGCGACGCCGCAGTGGTGAACCCGTGGCTTATATCCTGGGCCAGCAAGGCTTCTGGAAGCTGGACCTGGAGGTGGCGCCGCACACACTGATCCCGCGCCCCGACACCGAGTTGCTGGTGGAAGCCGCACTCGAGTTGCTGCCGGCCACTCCCGCACACGTGCTCGACCTGGGGACTGGCAGTGGTGCCATCGCCCTGGCCCTGGCCAGCGAGCGTCCTGCGTGGAAGGTCACCGCTGTGGACCGCGTGCTGGAAGCAGTGGCCCTGGCCGAACGCAATCGCCAGCGCCTGCATCTGAACAATGTCACGGTTCTGAGCAGTCACTGGTTCAGCGCCCTGCAAGGTCAGCGTTTTGAGCTGATCATCAGCAATCCGCCCTATATCGCCGCCGCCGATCCGCATCTGGTGGAGGGCGATGTGCGCTTCGAACCGGCCAGTGCCCTGGTCGCCGGCCCCGATGGTCTTGACGATCTGCGCTTGATCGTCAGCCAGGCTCCGGACCATCTGGAGGCCGGTGGCTGGCTGATGCTCGAACACGGTTACGATCAAGCCGAGGCCGTGCGCGATTTGTTGCTGACCCGAGGTTTTGAACAAGTCCATAGCCGCACCGACCTGGGCGACCACCAACGCATCAGTCTGGGGCGTCTTGCGTGCTGAACGATCAGGAATTGTTGCGATACAGCCGGCAGATCCTGCTGGCGCACATCGACATCGACGGTCAATTGCGCCTCAAGGACAGCCGCGTGCTTATCGTCGGTCTGGGCGGGCTCGGCGCTCCGGTGGCGTTGTATCTCGCCGCCGCGGGCGTCGGTGAGCTGCACCTGGCGGACTTTGACACGGTCGACCTGACCAACCTGCAGCGCCAGATCATCCACGACACCGACAGTGTCGGCCTGACCAAGGTGGATTCGGCGATCAAGCGCCTGTCGGCCATCAACCCCGACATTGCGCTGGTGGCCCATCGCGCGGCACTGGATGAAGACTCACTTGCCGCCGTGGTGGGTGGTGTGGATCTGGTGCTTGACTGCTCCGACAATTTCTCCACCCGTGAAGCGGTCAATGCCGCCTGCGTCAACGCCGGCAAGCCGCTGGTCAGCGGTGCGGCTATCCGCCTCGAAGGGCAATTGTCGGTATTCGATCCGCGTCGAGTGGAGAGCCCTTGCTACCACTGCCTTTACGGGCACGGCAGCGAGGCCGAGTTGACTTGCAGCGAGGCTGGCGTCGTCGGGCCGCTGGTGGGGCTGGTCGGCAGTCTGCAGGCGCTGGAAGCACTGAAGTTGCTGGCGGGTTTTGGCGAACCGCTGGTGGGACGGCTGTTGTTGATCGATGCACTGGGTTCGCGCTTTCGCGAATTGCGCGTCAAGCGTGATCCGGGCTGCAGCGTCTGTGGGCCCAAACATGCGTGAGGCGCCCATCGGCGTATTCGACTCCGGTGTCGGTGGGCTTTCGGTGCTGGCCGAGATCCAGCGTTTGTTGCCCAACGAATCTCTTTTGTATGTCGCCGATTGCGGGAATGTTCCCTACGGCGAGAAAACGCCGGAATTCATACGCCAGCGATGCAGCGTCATCGCCGGTTTTTTTCAGCGCCAGGGCGCCAAGGCGCTGGTGCTGGCTTGCAATACCGCGACCGTGGCCGGTGTTGCGGATTTGCGACGAGACTACCCCGAATGGCCCATCGTCGGCATGGAGCCCGCGGTCAAACCGGCCGCTGCAGCCACACGCAGCGGCGTGGTCGGGGTGCTCGCCACGACCGGCACCTTGCAGAGTGCCAAGTTCGCGGCATTGCTCGACCGTTTCGCTACCGATGTGCGCGTCATCACCCAACCCTGCCCGGGGTTGGTGGAGTTGATCGAGAATGGGGACCTGCACAGTCCTGCCCTGCGTCAGCTGCTTGAGGTTTACGTCCGACCGCTGCTTGCCGCTGGCGCCGACACCATCATTCTGGGCTGCACCCATTACCCTTTCCTCAAGCCGTTGCTCAAGCAGATGATTCCTGACGATATCAGCCTGATTGACACCGGGGCTGCGGTTGCGCGCCAGCTTCAGCGGCTTTTGGCCGAGCGTGAACTGCTCGCCGAAGGACCTGCCCGCGCTGCGCAGTTCTGGACCAGCGCCGATTCCTTGCACTTCACAAATATATTGCCGACTTTGTGGAATAACGCTGGCGTTGTGCAAAGCTTTCAAGAGTAAACAAACTCTGCTGGGGCGCTGGAAAGATTGGGGTGAACTTCTGAAAAATCGCCGACTTCTATAGCTGTGTGCGTCGAGCTACAAAAAAAAACCAAACGTAATCGTTCGGAAAAGGAAGTTTCTATGAAGCGACTATTCTGTTTGGCCGCGATTGCGGCCGCATTGGTGGGGCACAGTTTTACCGCACAGGCGGCAGGCGTGGAGTTCGCGGTCGGCCAGACCAGCGATTCAACCATGACTTACCGGTTGGGGATGCAGTTCGATTGGGACGAGAGCTGGTGGCAGACCGACGTCGGCCGTATGACCGGCTACTGGAATGGCGCCTACACCTACTGGGAAGGTGACAAAACCTCCAGTGCCAGCAGCCTGTCCTTCTCTCCCGTATTTGTTTACGAGTTTGCCGGTCAAAACGTCAAACCCTACGTCGAAGCAGGGATCGGCGTGGCGGTGTTTTCCCATACCCGACTCGAAAGCAATAACATCGGTGGCGCTTTTCAGTTTGAAGATCGATTCGGTTTTGGCCTGCGCTTCAATGGCGGGCACGAAGTCGGGGTGCGTGCCACGCATTATTCCAACGCCGGGCTCGCCAGTTCGAACGACGGTGTAGAGAGTTACTCGTTGCATTACACGATGCCGTTGTAAGCTCACGAGACATTTGAAAATGTGGGAGCGAGCCTGCTCGCGAAAGCGCAGTGACAGCCAGCATCAATATTGAATGCCAGGCTGCTACCACAAGCAGGTCGGCTCCCACACTGATGTTCGATTGATCTTAGCGATACGCCGTGGAAATACCCCGGCGCTCATCCAGGCATTCCTGCGCCCCCATCTCGAACTCCCGGCAAATCAGCGGGCGTCTTGCGTAGATGCTGCACCTCATCGTGTCGCGATCCAGCGCCGCACACCAGCCATCTTCCAGGCGCAACATGACTTCGCCACCCCAGTCATCGGTATCGACATACTGCTTGGGCACACCTGTGTCGGTAATCAGCATGACTTCGAGCTGACAGCAACAGGCCGCGCAGGTCGAGCATGTCACGGCCGACCCGGTGATTTGTGTGTGGGCAATGGTCTTCATGACACGCAGTGTAGGGGAGTGAGTCAGTGCTGTGTGAGTGCCCTGACGGATGCCCATCTGCTGGCGTCAGGCTTGATTCAAGGTCGGTCCTTGATCGGTGGACTGCTGCGTACCATGCGTTTGCCGATGGCCAGTACCATTCGATCAGGCAGGTTCGACATCGGCCAGAGGGCAGCCATGAACATGCCTGGAAATGTAATCTCCAGTGGGCGGTTTCTGAGCTTTTCAAGGATGTACCGTGCGGCTTTGTCCGCGGGCCAACTCAGCGGCATCGAAAGATCGCTTGGCTTGGTTGGCTGGGTGTTGAGGGGCCCCGGGCTGACCATCGTGACTTCAATCCCTTCCGGAGCCAGTTCGATACGCATGGATTCGAACAGGTGGCGCAAACCTGCTCTGGAAGCCCCATGAGCTTCTTTTCGGGGAAGCGGCAAGTAGGTCACTGAACTGGCCATGCCGATCAGGTGCGGCGCGGTACCGGCCCGCAGCAGCGGCAAGGCCGCTTCGGCGCAATAACTGCTGGCAAGCAGGTTGGTGCGAACCAGGTGTTCGACGATCGAATGGTCGAACTGACGGGCATCGACATGCTCGCAAGTACCGGCATTGAGGATTACCGTGTCCAGCGATCCCCAGGCATCGGCAATCTGTTCGCCGATTTCGCGAACGGTCTGGCTGTTGGTCAGATCACCCGCCAACACCAGCACCTGTCCGGGATAGCGTTGGGACAATACCTTGAGCGGTGCCGGCGAGCGTGAACTGAGGGCCAGATGAGCGCCGGTTTTCAATAGCTCCTCGGCCAGTGCAGCGCCAATGCCACTGCCCGCTCCGGTCAGCCAGTACCTGCGTGGGGACGTAAGACTCATACCGTTTCCCTTTTTAGCCAGGCAATCGCCCGGTCCGATGTCCATGAGTGTACATAAAACAGGGTATTGGTCTGGATAACCAATCCTTTCCCGGAATTATTCACTATAGCCTCCTGCATGCTGCCGTGATGGCAGGTCCTTGAATGCCGCCAGGGCGCGCTCGCGCGACGCACTGAGATCGACAATGGGGAGCGGATAATCCGCGACACCGAACAAACCGCCGAGATTCGCCGGGTTGTGCACATCCTTTCTGCTCAGTTCTGCCAGTGCCGGCAACCAGTGCTTGATGAACCGGCCTTCGGCGTCGAATTTTTCCGATTGGCTCAGCGGGTTGAAAATCCGGAAGTAGGGGGCTGAGTCGGTTCCTGTGGATGAGCTCCATTGCCAGCCGCCATTGTTTGCCGCCAGGTCGCCATCAATCAGATGACGCATGAAAAAGCGCTCGCCTTCGCGCCAGTCGATCAACAGGTTCTTGGTCAGGAACATCGCCACGATCATGCGCAAGCGATTGTGCATCCAGCCGGTCTCCAGCAGTTGGCGCATGGCGGCATCAATGATCGGAAAACCGGTGCGAGCCTCTTGCCAGGCAGCGAGGTCTTGCGGAGCGTGACGCCAAGCCAGGGCTTCGGTTTCCGGACGAAAGGCCCGGTGCCTGGAAACCCTTGGGTAGCCCACCAAAATGTGTTTATAGAACTCGCGCCATAACAATTCATTGATCCAGGTCATTGAACCGGCTTTTCCGCTGGCGAATTCACCCTGGTTGCTTTGCAGGGCTGCGTGCAGGCATTGACGGGGGGAAATCACCCCGGCCGCCAGGTAGGGCGATAGTTGGCTGGTACCGGGTTTCGCCGGGAAGTCGCGTTCGCTCTGGTAGTCATCGATCTGCGCATCGGTAAAAGTGTCGAGGCGCCGCCGGGCTTCGCCTTCACCGGCCGGCCACAATGCGCGCAGGCTTTGCGTTGGCGTGGCGAACCCCTGGATGCAGGCAGGGATCGCGTCACTGGCAATATTCAGGGGGGCTTGCGCCGCCGGTGTGCCGACCAAGTGGGGCAGGGCGTGGTACAGGCGTTCGTGGCAGACCTTGCGGAACTGACTGAAAACCTGGAAGTAAGTGCCGGTCCTGGTCAGCACGCTGCCGGGTTTGAACAGCAACTGATCGAGATAGCAATGCACATCGATGCCTTGTGCCCCCAGCGCTTGGATAACAGCCGCATCGCGGCGCGATTCATGAATGCCGTACTCCTCGTTGAGGTGCACGGCATCGATGTTCAACTGCCGGCAAAGATCCGACAGAGTGCCGGGCACATCCTCCCAGCGAGGTGCCTGGCGGATCAACAGGGGGATGTTCAGTTCGCCCAGTGCTTGTTTGAGTGCATGGAGATTGCGTAGCCAGAAGTCGACTTTGCAGGGGGCGTCGTCGTGTTGCTGCCATTGATCGGGACTGAGCAGATACAACGCCACGCTCGGCCCTGCGGCCGCCGCAGCCGACAGAGCGGTGTTGTCGCTTACGCGCAAGTCGCTGCGCAACCAGATCAATTGCATGGGCGTGTCCACATTAAAGAAGTCCCCGCTGGACCAGGACCTGTTGAACCGACAACGGGTCTTGCGCCAGGAACAGTTCAGCGACTTGCTGTGTTGTTGCGGATAACTCGGCGTGGTGTATGCACACCGCAGGTCCGGCGATTATTTTGGGGCAGGTGACGCCATTCAACAGTTTCGCCAGCTGCGCCAGGTCCATGGCTTTACTGGCATACAGCAGAACGCCCCTGGGTTGCAGGCGATCAACGGCCAATGCGAGTTCACCGCAGGGCAGTGGCCAGTCAAAAACCTCCACAGGGCAATCGGCACTGCTGATCAGCCACGCGGTGAGCCAGAGTTGAGGCTCCATGGGCAGGTCCGATTGGTTGATCAGCAGGAGTGGCGCGGCGTGAAGCTGGCGGTTGTTATGGTAGATGCGTGCACCGAATTTGCTGCGCAGCCAGGAATAAAAAAACACGCGCTCCATCTGTGCGCCGAACTGTCCCTGCCAGCGTCGCTCCAGTTCCGCCAGCAACGGCATCAACAGTTGCTGGCACAGGGTGCGCGGCGGATACAACGCCATGGCCTGGTTGATGGTGTCATCCAGGATTCGCTCAGTCAGTCGCATGACCGCCTGAAGCAATGTCTGGCGCAGCCCAAGCCAGTCGTTTTCCGCCGATTCGCTGAAGGCCTGAGGGGTGTCGAGCAGTTGTTTGACCTGGCTGATGGCGACACCGCGGTTGAGCCAGGTGAGAATCGCCTGGATCCGTTTCACGTGATCGGCGGCAAACAGGCGATGCCCCTTGGGGGTGCGTTGCGGCACGATCAGGCCATAGCGCCGCTCCCAGGCACGCAGGGTGATAGCGTTGACGCCGGTTTGCCTGGCGACCTCGCGGATCGGCAGCCAGCCTTCGTCGAGGGCTTTCTTGAAGTCTGTCGCTTGTCCATCGCAAGCGCTGCTATCGAGTTGGGCTTTCATCAGATGGCGTTTCGCAAACTGAGGTTTTCCGGGTGCGGTTGCAGGTAGACCTGCTGCGCAATGTACGGATCCGGGTGTTGGCGAAAGTGATGCTTGAGCAGCGTCAGTGGCACCACCAACGGGACGACTCCCTGGCGATACTGGCTGATGACATGCTGGACTTCCTGTTTGTCCTCGCTGCTGATCACCTGTTTCAGATAGCCGCTGATGTGCTGCAGGACATTGCTGTGGGTGCCTCGCGTGGCGCACTTTTTCAGCGCCGTCATCAACTCGCTGAAATAGCGCGGACCGAGCTCCTGCGGATCGCTGCGGCCCATGCTGCCCAGCAGGTTGCCCAGGGCCTTGTATTGCACCGGATTGTGGGCCATCAGCAGGTACTTGTAGCGCGAATGAAATTGCGTGAGGCCGTGACGGCTCAGGCCTTGTTGCAGCAATTGCTGCCAGGCGCTGTAGGCAAACACGCGGACAAGGAAGTTTTCTCGCAGGACCGGGTCATGGAGACGGCCTTCCTCTTCCACCGGCAAGTCGGGATGCAAGGTACAAAAAGCGCGGGCATAGATTCCTCGGCCGGAACCTGTCGGCGCGCCATTGGCATGGTAGACCTTGACCCGCTCCAGGCCACAGGACGGCGATTTCTGCAAGAAGATGTAGCCGCATATGTCGTCAAGTTCAGCCGCCATTTGTTGCCCATACTCGGCCAGCGCTGCGGTGACGTTAAGCTGGCGATCGCGGGTGCCGACGGCTTCGGGGCGGTCCGGATCGCCTACCAGACGGATGGGCTCGCGCGGAATGCCCAGGCCGATGCCGACCTCCGGGCAAACCGGTACCCAATCGAAGTAATCAGCCAGGATGCCGCTGCACAAGTGCGATGCCTTGTGCCCGCCGTTATAGCGCACCGCTGCACCCATCAGGCAGGCGCTGATGGCAATTCTCGGTTTGGTGGCGGGCAGGGGCATCGAAGCACCTCGAAATCATAACTTGTACAGATTATAAAATTTGTACAACGTTGTTTGATCATAGGTGCAAACATGTACAAGTCAAATAATTCGTACAGGTTTTCTGACGGCTTGTGAGCCAACCGGATCGATAAAAAGTGCTTTCGCGGGGTAGCGCGGGAGCTGCTATCGGAGCCGACAGCAGCTATAGGCCTGAATCAATGTGCCTTATTGAAGGTGCTCATGCAGGCGGCGTGCGGCTTCCTGGCCGCTGAGCCAGGCCCCTTCGACGCGTCCGGACAGACACCAGTCGCCGCAGGCGTAAAGGCCCAGATCGGCATCGGCGAGGGTGCCCCACTCATGGTTGCTGCCGGGGCGGGCATAGAGCCAGCGGTGGGCGAGGCTGAAAGTCGGTGCGGGCATGGAATCGTGCAGCAATTCGGCGAACGCGCCATGCAGCTGTTCGATCACCGCCTCTTTTGGCAAATCGATATGCTGCCGGCTCCAGGCGCTGGTGGCGTGCAGCACCCAAGTGTCGAGGGTGTTATCGCGTCCCGGTTTACTGCGGTTGCGCGCCAGCCAGTCCAGCGGGCTGTCCTGCACAAAGCAGCCTTCCATGGGCGTATCCAGCGGTGTTTCGAAGGCCAGCGCAATCGCCCAGGTGGGGTCCATTTTTACCCCGGCGGCGGCGCCGGCGAGTTTCGGTGCCGAGGCCAGCAGCGCGGTCGCCTGGGGTGCCGGCGTGGCGACGATCACATGGCTGAACGGGCCGTGCGTAAAGCCTTCGGCGTCCTGCAGATGCCAGTGTTCTTCACCGCGATAGACCTCGGTGATCCGGCAGGCGAAATGCACTTCGAGATCGCCGATCAGGGCGCGGGTAATGGCACTCATGCGAGGCGTGCCGACCCAGCGAGTCTGCTCGTCCGGCGACAGATTGAGCTGGCCGCCATGGTAGGTGTAGAGCTGGGGTGTCCATTCGGCGACCCAGCCGTTGGCTTGCCAGCGCTGGACTTCGGTGACGAATCGGCGGTCGCGGGCCGTGAAATATTGCGCGCCCATGTCCAGGGCGCCCGCGTCGCTGCGCTTGCTCGACATGCGCCCACCACTGCCGCGGCTCTTGTCGAACAGCTGCACGACATGCCCTGCGTCTGTCAGGGCTTGCGCGGCCGAGAGTCCGGCGATGCCGGTGCCGATGATTGCGATAGGTACAGTCATAAGGGCCTCGTTTACCTTTCTGTACAGACTACGCCTGGGTTTAAACCTGTACAATTTTGTTTTTCTGTATAGCTTTTTATCTTTCGTTTTGACAGCTTGGCCTATTGTTAAACACAGACTCTGCTCGATATCAAAGATCCCTTGCTTATAAAAATAGACTAGTGATCAGGGTAAAACGCCACGCGAGGAAGAAGTCATGCACATATTGCTGACCGGCGGTACTGGTTTGATAGGACGTCAGCTCTGCCGATACTGGTTAAGCCAGGGACATCACCTGTCGGTCTGGAGTCGCCGGCCTGAAAAAGTCGCAAAAATCTGTGGTGCTCAAGTGCGTGGCGTCGCCCGGCTCGAAGATCTCGGGCAAGCGCCCGTCGATGCCGTCATCAATCTTGCCGGCGCCCCGATTGCCGATCGTCCCTGGACTCACAAGCGCAAAGCGCTGTTGTGGAGCAGCCGCATCACGGTGACGGAAACATTGCTGACCTGGCTCGAAGGCCGCGAGCAGAAGCCGCAGGTCTTGATTTCCGGTTCTGCGGTCGGCTGGTACGGCGATGGCGGGGAGCGTGAGCTGACCGAGAACTCGCCACCGGTGATCGACGATTTCGCCAGTCAGTTGTGCATTGCCTGGGAGGAAACCGCCCAGCGCGCCGAAGCGCTGGGTATTCGCGTCATCTTCATCCGCACAGGCCTGGTGTTATCCGCCGAGGGCGGCTTTTTGTCGCGCCTGCTGCTTCCCTTCAAACTGGGCCTGGGCGGCCCGATTGGCAACGGCCGGCAGTGGATGTCATGGATCCATATCACTGACCAGATCGCCCTGATTGATTTTCTTCTGCATCGCAATGAAGCCAGCGGTCCCTATAATGCCTGCGCACCGAAGCCGGTGCGCAATCGCGAGTTCGCCAAAACCCTGGGCAGTGTGCTGCATCGCCCGGCGTTCATGCCGATGCCGAGCCTTGTACTGAAGGTCGGCCTGGGCGAGCTGTCATTGTTGTTGCTGGGAGGGCAGCGGGCCGCACCGACTCGTTTGCTCAAGGCCGGTTTCGCTTTCCGGTTCACTGATTTGCGCGCGGCCCTGGACGATCTGTCCAGCCGCCTCTGAAATAGGACGTTGCATGACCGATCACGCGTTGCTTCTGGTCAATCTGGGCTCTCCCGCCTCCACCTCGGTGGCGGATGTGCGCAGCTACCTCAATCAGTTTCTGATGGACCCGTACGTGATCGACCTGCCATGGCCGCTAAGGCGCCTGTTGGTCTCGTTGATCCTGCTCAAGCGCCCGGAGCAGTCTGCCCACGCTTATGCCTCGATCTGGTGGCAGGAGGGCTCGCCACTGGTGGTGCTCAGTCGACGCCTGCAACAGGCGATGACTGCCCAATGGCATCACGGTCCGGTCGAGCTGGCGATGCGTTATGGCGAGCCGTCCATTGAATCAGGCTTGCTGCGCCTGGCAGCCAAGGGCCTCAAACGCATTACCCTGGCACCGCTTTATCCACAGTTCGCCGACAGTACCACTACCACCGTGATTGAAGAGGCCAGGCGGGTCGTGCGAGAGAAAAAACTCGACCTGCAACTGTCGGTGCTTCAGCCGTTCTACGACCAGCCCGAATACCTCGATGCCCTGGTGGCCACGGCAAAGCCTTACCTGCAACAGGATTACGATCACCTGCTGCTCAGCTTCCATGGTTTGCCGGAGCGGCACCTGAAAAAACTCAATCCCGGCCACAGCTTCGAGGGCGGCGGCGATTGTTGCGCCGGAGCGCCGCCGGAAGTGGTTGCCACCTGTTATCGCGGACAATGCCTGCGCACAGCCGCAGAGTTTGCCAAGCGCATGGGGTTGCCGGACGACAAGTGGTCGGTGTCGTTTCAATCGCGTCTGGGGCGTGCCAAATGGATCGAGCCTTATACCGAAGCACGTCTTGATGAGCTGGCTAAAAGCGGTGTGAAGAAGGTATTAGTGATGTGTCCGGCATTCGTTGCCGACTGCATCGAGACGCTGGAGGAGATCGGTGATCGCGGGCTGGAACAGTTCCGCGAAGCGGGGGGCGAGGAATTGGTGCTGGTGCCCTGCCTCAACGATGATCCGCAGTGGGTGCGGGCGTTGAGTGCCTTGTGCGAGAGAGCGCCGTTGGTGTTGTAAAAGCATCGCGGGCAAGCCCGCTCCCACAGGTATTGCCGGCGTTCACAGAATTTGTGTTCGACCGAGAACCTTGTGGGAGCGGGCTTGCCCGCGATGGCGTACTTGAGACCTGCTTAGATCAGCGGCTCATCCGCCTTCTTGTGCTTCCAGCTGTCATTGCCCGGCAGGATCAGGTTCAGGGCAATGGCCACCACCGCGCACAACGCGATGCCTTTGAGGCCGAAGTCATCGGGACCTGTACCGGTGCCGATCAGCACACCGCCAATCCCGAACACCAGGGTCACCGAAACAATCACCAGATTGCGCGCCTCGCCCAGGTCGATCTTGTGACGGATCAACGTGTTCATGCCCACGGCAGCGATCGAACCGAACAACAGGCAGAGGATCCCGCCCATCACCGGCACCGGAATGCTTTGCAGCAGTGCGCCGAACTTGCCGATAAATGCCAGGCTGATGGCGAAGATCGCCGCCCAGGTCATGATTTTCGGGTTGTAGTTCTTGGTCAGCATCACCGCGCCGGTTACCTCGGCATAGGTGGTGTTGGGCGGTCCGCCGAACAGGCCGGCTGCGGTGGTGGCGATGCCGTCGCCCAGCAAAGTGCGATGCAGGCCAGGTTTTTTCAGGTAATCGCGACCGGTCACGCTACCCACCGCGATCACACCACCGATGTGCTCGATGGCCGGAGCCAGGGCTACCGGGACGATGAACAGAATCGCCTGCCAGTTGAATTCCGGCGCGGTGAAGTTCGGTAGCGCGAACCACGGCGCGGCGGCAATTTTCGCGGTATCGACCACGCCGAAGTAAAACGACAGAGCGAATCCAACCAGTACACCGGAAATGATCGGTACCAGGCGGAAGATGCCTTTGCCGAATACCGCCACGATCAGCGTGGTCAGCAGCGCCGGCATCGAAATCATCATTGCGGTCTGGTAATGGATCAGTTCGGAACCGTCGCCTGCCTTGCCCATCGCCATGTTCGCGGCAATCGGCGCCATGGCCAGGCCGATGGAGATAATGACCGGACCGATCACTACGGGTGGTAACAGACGATCAATGAAGCTGGTGCCCTTGATCTTCACGGCAAGGCCCAGAAAGGTGTAGACGAAGCCGGCCGCCATCACGCCGCCCATGGTCGCGGCCAGGCCAAACTGGCCCTTGGCGAGAATGATCGGGGTGATGAAGGCAAAGCTCGAGGCCAGGAACACCGGCACCTGACGCCCGGTGACGATCTGGAACAGAATCGTCCCCAGGCCGGCGGTAAACAGCGCCACGTTTGGATCAAGGCCGGTAATCAGCGGCATCAACACCAGGGCACCGAAGGCCACGAACAGCATCTGTGCGCCGGACAGCACCGTGCGCCAGAGCGGATCGTTGAATTCGTCCTGCATGGTCACGCGTCCTTCTGCTTGGTGCCGAAAATCTTGTCGCCGGCATCGCCCAGGCCCGGGATGATGTAGCCGTGTTCGTTGAGTTTCTGGTCGATGGACGCGGTGTAGATGGTGACGTCCGGGTGAGCTTTCTCCACCACGGCAATGCCTTCCGGTGCAGCGACCAGGACCATGGCGCGAATGTCCTTGCAGCCCGCCTTTTTCAGCAGATCGATGGTGGCGACCATCGAACCGCCGGTGGCGAGCATCGGGTCGATGATCATCGCCAGGCGTTCGTCGATTTCCGGTACCAGTTTTTCCAGGTAAGTATGGGCTTCGAGGGTTTCCTCGTTGCGGGCTACGCCCACGGCGCTGACCTTTGCCCCGGGAATCAGGCTCAGTACGCCGTCGAGCATGCCGATGCCGGCGCGCAGGATCGGCACAACGGTAATCTTCTTGCCGGCGATTTTTTCGACCGAGACCGTGCCGCACCAACCGTCGATATCGTAGGTTTCCAACGGCAGGTCTTTGGTGGCTTCATAGGTCAGCAGGGCGCCGACTTCCTGAGCGAGTTCACGAAAATTCTTCGTGCTGATGTCTGCGCGGCGCATAAGGCCAAGTTTGTGACGGATCAGCGGGTGGCGGATCTCGAGGATGGGCATGGGAAAGGCTCCGGCGGCGGGCAAAAAAACCGGCCTAGATTAATCTATCCGAGGGTGTTGTCCTATAGACATACAGTACGTTAGTCCACAAACGCTTGATCTGGCCGTGCGGGATGCGTACCTTTGCCCGCTTTTCCAAATCCGTCCCTGCCCCTAACGCCCCTTGGAGAGCGCCATGTCCGCTAATCTCGAGCATATCCGTCAAATCATGCGAGAGGCTGACTGCCTGTACACCGAAGCTGAAGTCGAGGCGGCCATCGCCCGTGTCGGTGCACAAATCAACGATCAACTGGCGGACAGCAATCCGGTGGTGTTCTGCGTGATGAACGGCGGGTTGATTTTCTCCGGCAAACTGCTGACTCACCTGAACTTCCCGCTGGAGGCCTCCTATCTGCACGCCACTCGTTATCGCAATGAAACCAGCGGTGGCGAGCTGTTCTGGAAAGCCAAGCCGGAAATCTCGTTCATCGACCGCGATGTGCTGATCATCGATGACATCCTCGATGAAGGTCACACCCTGGGTGCGATCATCGACTTCTGCAAACATGCCGGTGCCCGCGCCGTGCACACGGCCGTGTTGATCGACAAAGACCACGACCGCAAGGCTCGCCCGGACCTGAAGGCCGACTTCGTCGGTTTGCCATGTGTCGACCGTTACATCTTCGGGTACGGCATGGACTACAAAGGCTACTGGCGCAACGCCAACGGAATTTTTGCCGTTAAAGGAATGTAAGAACATGACCGTGCCTCGCTTTTTTGATCAGTCCCTGTTTACCGAGCTGGCCGAAAAAGCGGCGGCCAGTCCCCGCGGCCGTCAGCACCACAACTTCCACCAGATGGAGGACGCGTGCCACCGCATGGCGATCGGCCTGCAGCCGAACACCTATATTCCTCCGCACCGCCACTTGGGCGAGAGCAGGGACGAGACCCTGTTGGTTCTCAAGGGGCGTCTTGGGCTGTTGATTTTCGACGAGACCGGTGGGGTGGTGAAAAAGCAGGTTCTGCAGGCCGGTGGTGATTGCGTCGGCGTGGATTTACCCACGGGTGTATTCCACGGTCTGGTGGCGCTGGAGGCCGACAGCCTGATGTTCGAATGCAAGGCCGGTCCTTACCGTCCGGTTGGTCAGGGTGAAATCGCCGATTGGGCGCCCCGTGAGGGCGAACCGGGCGCCGCCGAGTATCAGGCCTGGATGCGCTCGCAGTTCGACTGATCCGCCCCTCTGTAGGAGCGAGCAAGCTCGCGATGGTCGTTAACGATAACGCTGGCCGCCTGATACCCCGCGGCGATCTTGCGACCATCGCGAGCCTGCTCGCTCCTACAGAAGCCTCATGCGCGTGCTAAAGTGCCCGGCCTCGCCCCCGGAGCCCGTCATGAGCCCTTTGATCCGCAGCTGCGCAGCCCTGTTGCTGACCCTTAGCCTGCCCCTGGCCGCCGCCCCCGCACCGATGCATGCACAATTTCTGCCGCCGGATGACCTGACCTTGCGTGAGGCCGAACCCGAGCAGCAACAACTGCTGCAAGTTACTGAATATTCCGTGGTGGTCGGGAGTCAGCGTCAGTCCAATCAGCAGCCGATTCCAGTCACGTCGCCACTGATGATTCGTCTCAAGGGCAAGTCGCTGAACAAGGGCGCGACCATCAATCAGGTACTGGTCAATTTCGATGGCGAGAGCAAAAGCCTGAAAAAACCGGTCTACGACGACACGAGCAAGACCCTGACACTCTATTACCCCCTGGCCCAGTACCGGGTGGTGATCGATCTGCTGCGCAATGACACGGTGTATTGCCAGTTCCTCAGTTATGCCAACGGCCATGTGTGGGCCGATCTGCATACCGGTAGCGTTCGTCCGCGTTGAGTGACGGACCCGCGCAGGGGTAAACTGCCCGCCCCGTGAAATGTCTGCGAGCTGGAGTCGGCAATGCGTAAAGATAAAAAACAAGTGATTGGTGACGAAATCGGCGATGGCCAGATCAAGTTGTTCCTCGATTTCGAACCGGTCGACGCCACTTCGCCTTCGTTGCACAAACTGATCAAGGCCTACCGTGGCCTGCGCATCGATGATTTCGAGCGATTCCTGGCGTTTTTCGTCGAGGCCGGTTACGACCTGAACGGCAAGGACGAGCAGGGCAATGATTTCGTCGCGTTGATCCAGGATCAGCGCAATGCACCGGATTACATCGAGCTGATCAAAAAGGCTCGCGGCTGATCAATTGGTGACCCTTGTAACGCCGTTGCCGCTGTAGGAGCACGGCTGGCCGGCGATGGCGTCTTGGAAATAGCCTTCGCCGGCAAGCCGTGCTCCTACAGGCAGGCAAAAAAAACGCCCCGCACTCAACGAGTACGGGGCGTTTTTCATGGGGCGGGATCAGGCGTAGCTTTCGGTTTCGCTGCTTGCCTCGACCAGTTCCAGCGCAACGTTGTTCTGCGCGTTGATCTTGCGATACAGCGCAGCGTCGGTTTCCAGGACTTTCTCACGGGCCGGGAAGATTTCCGCCAGTTTGGCCGCCCATTCGCCCTTGGCTTTGGCCGGGAAGCATTTTTCGATCAATTCCAGCATGATCGAAACAGTCACCGATGCGCCTGGCGAAGCGCCGAGCAGGGCGGCAAGGGAACCGTCCTTGGCTGCAACCAGCTCGGTACCGAACTGCAGCACACCGCCTTTCTTCGGATCTTTCTTGATGATCTGAACCCGTTGGCCAGCCACTTCCAGGCGCCAGTCTTCGGCTTTGGCTTGCGGGTAGAAACGGCGCAGGGATTCCAGGCGCTGCTCCATCGACTGCATCACTTCACTGACCAGGTATTTGGTCAGGTCCATGTTGTTTTTCGCCACGGCCAGCATCGGGCCGATGTTGCCGGCGCGAACCGACATCGGCAGGTCCATGAAGGAACCGTGCTTGAGGAACTTGGTGGTGAAGCCGGCGTAAGGTCCGAACAGCAGGGATTTCTTGCCGTCGACCACGCGGGTGTCCAGGTGCGGCACGGACATCGGTGGCGAACCGACGGCAGCCTGGCTGTACACCTTGGCTTGGTGGTGCTTGACCACTTCCGGGTTGTCGCAACGCAGCCACTGGCCGCTGATCGGGAAGCCACCGAAGCCTTTGCTTTCTTCGATACCCGAAGCCTGCAGCAGAGGCAGTGCAGCACCGCCAGCGCCGAGGAACACGAACTTGGCGTCGACTTCACGGCTGTTGCCGCTGTTGACGTCCTTGATGCTGACGGTCCAGCCGCCATTGCTGCGCTTGAGACCGGTCACGCGCTTGCAGTACTTGACCTGGGCATCGGGTGCGCTGGTCAGGTGCTTGAGCAACTGGTTGGTCAGGGCGCCGAAGTTGACGTCGGTGCCATTGATCACACGAGTGGCGGCCAGGACCTGATCGGCTGGACGGCCCGGCATCATCAGCGGCATCCACTCGGCCATCTTGGCTTTGTCTTCGGTGTATTCCATATCGGCGAAGGCATGGTGCTTGCTCAGCAGCTTGAAACGCTCCTTGAGGAACGACACGCCTTTGTCGCCTTCCACGTAGCTCAGGTGAGGCACCGGGCTGATGAAGGACTTGCAGGAACCGAAGGTGCCTTTTTTGGTCAGGTACGACCAGAACTGCTTCGACACCTCGAATTGGGTGTTGATATGCACGGCTTTCTTGATGTCGACAGTGCCATCGGCAGCCTGTGGCGTGTAATTGAGCTCACACAGGCCGGCGTGGCCGGTACCGGCGTTGTTCCACGGGTTGGAACTTTCCGCGGCCCCGGAGTCCATCAGCTCGACGACTTCCAGCTTGATTGCGGGGTCGAGCTCTTTGAGCAGTACTGCGAGGGTGGCACTCATGATGCCGGCCCCAACCAGAACTACGTCGACTGCTTCGTTATGCGCCATTTAACGCGTCTCCAAAATCTGCAGCACCAAATTGACGGCATGGCTGCCAGGAGTGACGGGGCGTGTCTGTGTTGCCCCAGGTACCCATGGCAGGATCGCCATGTCCGAATCTTCGCAATTTTCGCAACTTCGACGGACGCTACCTGCCGGGTTGATCAGAGTCCCATGAACTCATTTCAACGGGCGGCTGGCAATTCGACTTATGGTCGATACATCCGTTCGTGCAACCAAATCCGTAGCGGACAGGCTTCAGGCTCCGGTGTTCGAGGCGTACTCGGTCCTGTGTCGTTGGGCTGTTGTAGACGCTAATGGTGCATATTCAGACGCAAAACTATTCATTTGCTCGCCACACTCTTGTGAAGTTGTGAAAACCCGTTTTTTTCACGCTCTTTTGGAGACGTGAACCTCAAAAAGGGCTGTCCCAGCCTGGCACCGTGCCCGGAGGGTTTGCCGCCAAATGATGCAAGGCAGGCAAATCGGGCAGACAGCTCAGTGACCGAGCGGAATGACAGCTCTGCAGATTCACGCAAAGCGGCGTTTTTGCTGGGTGGGCAGCAAGCGCGCCAACTTGACACGATCTGTGTGGGCGGCTCTCTGTGGGCGGTGCGGGGTGTCAATACCGGGGCATTGACGATGCAGCGAGGCCCGATCAGGAGACGTCCTTATAATCGGGGGGAGATTGTAGCGAAGAAATGCAGGGAAATGGTCGTGTTTATTGACTTTTATTAGGCGTCTGGTCAGTTGAATGACGGTTGTAGCGCCCGTGGCAGGCGCTGCCGGTCGGTGACGAGGGCGCCGGCGGGCAATGGGTGATGCAGCCAGCTCAGGCGAATTTCTTCGATTTCGACCCAACCTTCGCCCATAGGCTTCAAGCTGCATTGCTTGAATGCCTGGCAATGACCGTTGTGATCGAGCAGGGCAAAGCAGCGATGCAGGGGGCGTGGCGCGAATAAAGTGATGAGTGAGCGCATGGGCGATACCTTTTTTCGATAAACCTGCCAGCAAAAATGTCAGCAAGTCGTTACGCGAAGGTGAATGGAAAATGAACGGCCTGTGACACCGAACTGCGATCCACGGGAACTGTCAGATATTTCAGTAATCGCCGCGAGAACGCCCCTAGTTAGTCACGGTGGCGCGCCGCTATACTGCCGGCCGGTTTGTGCCTGATTCTGGAGAGTAAGCATGTTGCAACGTCTGTTGTTCGGTTTGATCACTGTGACCAGTTTGACGCTGGTCGGTTGCGCCCACAGCCCGCAACAACTGAGCCCTGAACCCAAGCTGACGGCTCAACTGGCCCCGGTAGGCCATGGTCAGCCAGTGATGGTGCGCGTGGTGGACGGGCGTCCGTCGCCAACCCTGGGCACCCGTGGTGGCCTGTACCCGGAAACCAGCGCGATTACCGTGCAAGGCCAGCAGATCCTGCCGAAACTGCAGGCTCAGGCCGAAGCAGCCGTGCGTCTGCTGGGCTTCACGCCGACAGCCAATGCAATGAATGCCCCGCAACTGACCGTCACCCTGACCGAGTTGAAGTACCAGTCGCCCAAAGAGGGCATGTACGTGACCGAAGCCACCATCGGCGCGACCTTCCGCTCCGATGTGCAGAACGCCAATCGTCGTTACAGCGGCCGTTATGGTTCGTCCCTGGACCAGCGTTTCGGCATGGCACCGAATCAGGAAACCAACACCAAACTGGTCAGCGATGTGCTCAGCGATGCGTTGACGCGCCTGTTCAAGGACCCGACCGTGGGTCAGATCCTCGGCGAATAACGCTGATCACTGTAGGAGCGAGCACGCTCGCGATGGTGGACGCTACACCGCGGGGTATCAGGTGCCCCGCGTACACGTTGAAGCCCATCGCGAGCATGCTCGCTCCTACAGGGAGATACGCCGTATCAGGCGGCTTGTGAGTAGAAATCCAGCACGCTCACGCCCGTCAGCAAGTCCGTTTCCGGAAGATCGGCGTGCTGATGGCCACCCAGTGCGCAATACACCAGCCAGTGGCGGTCCTGAACATTGAAGGCCAGGCTGCCGACGAGGGTTTGCTGTTCGTCGCTGTGGGCAATGAGATAGAGGCGATCCTGATTTTCGGCGTGGAGCATGACCAGATCCGTGTCGGTTTCGAGGGACGCCAGACTGGCGTATTCAGATGACGAAGCCATGACTCAGGGCAGCCATTGGTCAATTGTTCCGTTTTTTGTCGCAAAGGTGAGGGCGGGCAAGGAGGCTTTCGGTAGAATCCCCGCCGCGCTCGCCGGTTCGGCGCTTGCCACACCTGTTTTGCTTGAGGTTCGTGATGTCGCTGCATTTGATGACGCTGTTTACCGCCCATCCCGCCAAATTGATCAACTTGCTGGCCTTGTTCCTTGCCTTTCCGGGCAGCTGGTTGCTGCACGCCACCCGTCGCCGTGAGCAACGTGCGATGGCCAGTCTTCAGGCGCAGCGCCAGAGTCGTCCCAGCGAAGAACCGACGCTGGACTGGGCGACCCTGCGCATGAACCGGTTTTTCTACTGCTTCGGCTTCGCCTGTATGGGGCTGGCATTGTTGGTATCGTGGATCAGCACCCAGGTCTGAAGCAGCTTGCGATGACTCGATAAACGCAAACGGCGCCCGAGGGCGCCGTTTTGCTGTCCCGCCGAAAACGCTTAAAGCGCCAGGCCGGCCTTGATCCGGTATTGATTACGCACCGGTGTCGCGTATTGCAGGATCAGGTACGGGCGATGCTCCTCCGGGCAGGCGTCCAGGCGTTGCTGCCATTGCTCCCGGGCCTTGGCCAGTTCGTCGGCCGGAAACATCGCGGCGGCGTCCGGCACCTGCAATTGCGGGTCGGTGTCTTTCCACTGGGCGTACGCGAGGAAGTGCACCGGGAACAAGCGATAACCACCCAGAATCTGCTTGTCCATCTCGACCGCCAGTTGTTTGGTGTCTTCGAACAGCTCAGTGATCGGCGCGGCGAAGTTCACATGCACCCGACCCTTGTAGCCGGTGATGCCCTTGGCGATGCTCACGTCGTCTTCGCCCGGTGCCTTGGTGTAACTGCCAGTGGTGGCACGGATGTACAGCTCGCGTGCCTTGGCCTGGTCGCAGGGGTCGTATTCGTAGCTGATCGACACCGGCGTCAGGTTCAACGAACGGATGACTTCGCCGAAAGGTTCGTCCTTGCGGCTCATGTGGAACATCTTGAGGATCGCCGACTCGGTGCGGTCGTCGCCGTCCTTTGCCCGGCCTTCGGCCTGGGCGATCCAGATCGAGGCGCAATCGTTGCGAATCGAGTGGTTGATGTAGGCCGACAGCAGTTGATAAGCCGCCATCTTCTCGCGACGCCCGGTGATCGAGCGATGCACGATGAAGCTCTTGTTCAGGCGCATCAGGTCGCTGACGAAGGGCTTTTGCAGCAGGTTGTCGCCAATGGCAATGCGCGGGGTCGGCAAACCGGCGTGGTACACGGCATAGTTGACGAAGGCCGGGTCCATGACGATGTCGCGGTGATTGGCGATGAACAGGTAGGCGCTGCCGGACTTGAACTGCTCGACGCCGGTGTAGGTGACCCCGTCCGTGGCGCGTTCGATGGTGTGGTCGACGTAATACTCGACTTTGTCCTGCAATGTAGCCACCGACGTGACATCGGCGAACTCGCGACGCAGGCGATGAGCTATAAGAGGTTTGAGCATCCAGCCGAGGGCACCGGCAAAACGCGGGAAGCGGAAGTGGGTGAGGATATCTAGAAACGCCTTGTCGCCGAGCAGTCGTGCCAGCACCGCTGGGACTTCACTGTCGTCGTAAGGTCGGATGGCATCGAATTCGCCCATCATGCTCTCTTGTTGGAAACGGCTAGGGTAAGTAAAGGTTCTGATCGAAAACCCGCGGGGCACGGTCTGAAAAAGTAGCCAGACAAAAATAGCCCTGCAAATAGACCGGCGATTATACGCACAAGTCACCTGGGAGACCGCGATGCTGGAAAGTGCAGTGTACGAATGTCCGTATTGTGGCGAGGAAGTCGAGACCACGCTGGATTTGTCAGGGGGGGATCAGACCTATATTGAAGATTGTCAGGTGTGCTGCAGGCCGATTACTTTTGTATTGCAGGTTCACGAAGACGAATGGCTACTCGAGGTTTTCTCTGAAAACGAATGAGGGGCACGTATGCAGCGAATCTATGAGCCGGAAAACCTGATGGAGGGCGAGTTGCTGCAAGGCATGCTCGCCAGCGAGGGCATCGAGGCCCATCTGGTGGGCCGCGATCTGGTCGGTGCCAGCGGTGAATTGCCGATCTTCGGGTTGCTGGGCCTTGCCGTGGAAAACGACCAGGCCGAATACGCCCGCGAGCTGATCCGTGCGTACAATGCTGCGCTGCCGCTGTCGGGGGAGGAACCGGACAGCTTTCCCGGCACGCTGGTCTGTTAGGCTGGCGTTCGTTTGATCAAGAGTCGTGCTGCCCCATGTGTGGACGTTATGCCCTGTTTCGCTGGAATCCGGCCTTTGCGGCCCTGCCTGGCTTTCCCGCCGATCAGCAGGCGCAGTGGAATATTTCCCCCAATGATTCGGTGTTGATCCTGCGGGCCGGCGAGGAAGGCGGACGCAACCTGGCCCGAGCGCGTTGGGGGCTGACGCCGCCCTGGTTGACCGATCTGTCCCGCACCCCGGCCCATGCCCGCGCCGAAACCGTGGCCGAGCAGCCAATGTTTCGCGAAGCCTTGCGCCTTCGTCGCTGCCTGCTGCCGGCCAACGGCTTCTATGAATGGCGCGGTACGACGCGCAAGCGTCCGTACTGGCTGACGCCGGGGGAGGGCTCGTCGCTGTTCTTCGCGGCGATCTGGGAGGCGTATCCGGTGCAGGAACAGGTGTGGCTGAGCACGGCGGTCATCACCCAGCCAGCGGCCAGTCAGCGCCGGCCGTTGATTCTCGATGAAGCGGGGCAGGCAGCCTGGCTGGATCCCGAGACGCCGCTGCATGTCCTGCAAGCGTTGTTGGCCAGTGAGCCCGCCGCCTTGCGCGAGCGGGTGCTGGCCAACATGGTCAATGATCCCAAGCTCAATGGGCCGGAGTGCCTGACGCCGGGTTGATGTGTTGTCTGCACTGACGCCTTCGCCGTAGGAGCCAGGCTTGCCGGCGAACGACGATAACTCGGTTCTACAGATACACCACGGCGTTTGGTTCGCCTGTAGGAGCCAGGCTTGCCGGCGAACGACGATAACTCGGTTCTACAGATACACCACGGCGTTTGGTTCGCGGGCAAGCCTCGCTCCTACAGGCGATCCGACTTGCCCGCGAATGGGTTTCTGAATCAGACCTTGAACTGATTGATCAGCCGCCGCTGCTGCTCGGCCAGTTTGGTCAGGTCGGCACTGGCCGCGCTCGATTCATCCGCGCCGCCCGCCACTTCATTGGCCACTTGCCCGATGTTGATCACGTTGCGGTTGATGTCGTCAGCCACGGCGCTTTGCTCTTCGGCCGCACTGGCGATCTGGGTGTTCATGTCGTTGATCACCGACACCGCCTGAGTGATGGTTTCCAGCGCCTCGGCGGCCTTGGCCGCGTGTTGCACACTTTCGTCGGTGCGGGTCTGGCTGTCCTCCATGACACGCACCACATCCCGCGTACCCTGTTGCAGCTGTTGAATCATGGTCTGGATTTCTTCGGTCGCCTTCTGGGTTTTCTGCGCCAGATTGCGCACCTCATCGGCCACCACCGCAAATCCACGGCCCTGTTCACCGGCACGGGCCGCCTCGATGGCTGCGTTCAGTGCCAACAGGTTGGTCTGCTCGGCAATCCCGCGAATGGCGGTGAGGATCGCATTGATGTTTTCGCTGTCCTTGGCCAGTGTTTGCACCACACCCACTGCGCGACCGATTTCCACGGCCAATGCGCCGATGGACGCCGAAGTGTCATGGACGATCAGCTTGCCCTGGCTCGCGGCTTGATCGGCGTGGCTGGCGGCTTGCGCGGCCTGGGTCGCATTGCGCGCAACATCCTGCGCAGTGGCGGTCATTTCCTGCACCGCGGTGGCCACCTGGTCGATTTCGGCCATCTGCTTGTGAACCCCGGTGTTGGTGCGAATGGCAATGTCGGCGGTGTGTTCCGACGAATCGCTGACGCTCTGCACCGAAGTCACCACTTGGGTGATCATCGCCTGCAACTTGGCCAGGAAGGTGTTGAAGCCCTTGGCGATCGAGCCCAGTTCATCGGAACGATCGCTGGTCAGTCGGCGCGTCAGGTCGCCTTCGCCTTGCGCGATGTCGTCGAGCATGGCGACCATTTGCTTGAGTGGACGGGCAATGCCGTGGCCCACCAGCCAGATCACCAGCAAGCCGATGCCGGCGATCAGCAGGCCGACCATGGCCATGCCGAACGTGTCCGAATTGCGCTGAGTATTCAGGTCAGCCTGGAGCTTTTGCAGATCGGCCATGACCGCGTTCAACGGCAGTTGCAGCATTAATGTCCAGCGGGCGTCGGTTTGACCGATGCCGAACGGCAGGTACAACTCGATCCGGCCCTGGGCCTTGTCGACGGTATAGGTGACCTCGCCGCGCTTGAGATTGGCCATGTTGGCGATCTGCTTGCTGTCGAGGATGTCACTGACTTTTTCGCCGAATTTGCTCGGGTCCTTGGTGTAGGCGACGATCCGGCCATTGCCGCCGATCAGGGCCATTTCCCCGGCGCCGCTGTAGAGCTTCTGGTTGGCGCCAAGGAGCATTTCCTGGATGAAGTTCACCGACAGGTCGGCGCCGACGATGCCCTGGAAGGTGCCGTTGAGCATGATCGGTTCGATGAAGGAAGCGAGCATGACGATTTTGTCGCCGACCTTGTAGGGCGCCGGGTCGATCACGCAGGATTTTTTGGTTTCCTTGGAGCACAGGTAGTACTCGCTGGCACGCACGCCAGTGGACAGGGTTTTCTGGTCATCCACGTCCACCAGTTTGTCCAGGCCCAGGCTGCCGTCATCGTTGCGGAACCACCAGGGCAGGAAACGGCCATTGCTGGCATCGATGCCGACGACCTTGGTGCCGACATAGGCTGCATCGTTGTGGTCCAGTGCGTTGGTTTCCCAGCCGATGTAAGTGCCAAGGATTTTCGGGTTTTTCGCCACGTTCTCCTTGATCAGACCGATCAGTTGTTCACGGCTCAGGCTCAGTGCGGGCTGGCCATCGGGACCCGGGGTGCCGATCAGCGCGTTGACCCGCACCAGGCCGCCGGCAATCAACAGCGGTGCTTCGAGCTCGCGCTGAATCTGGCTGACCTGGGTCTGCGCCAGCGACGTCAGGCGCTGCTCGATGACTTGCTCGAACTGCGCCTGGGTCCGTTGCTGAACCATGTCTTGCGTCCGCGCCCCGGAAAACAGTGCATAAACGACCAGGGCCGCTACGACACTAAGTACGATGGCGCCGGCCAGGGCCGCCACGGAAAACTGGATCGACTTGAATTTCATGGGTGCTCCGCACGCGAAAGGTCATCTGCGGAGGTGTATCGGCACAGAAATGAGAGGACATGAATGAGCGGCAGCGAAATGACCGTTTTTGAACGGTGGATGTCGCAAACAAATCGGTGGGAGACGCAATCGAGCGGGGCTCGGCACGGTATGTGAATTTTTTCCTACGCTGGTGAGAGCTTTTTCCGAAACAGGCGTCTTATGACCATTGTATCTGGCGTCGATACACTTCCACGCCTAGGATACGCGGCATGTTTTCAGGGAGCTTTTTTCAATGAACAAAACATTGGCTTTGTGTGCACTGAGCGCAAGTTTGCTGCTTGCCGGTTGCCAGTCGGTCAACACCACCAGCGGCGGCGCCGTGGGCGTTGAGCGCAAACAGTACATGTTCAGCATGTTGTCCTCGCAAGAGGTCGACCAGATGTACGCCCAGTCCTACCAGAAGACTGTCGGCGAAGCCTCCAGCAAAGGTGTGCTGGACAAGACCAGCAATGAAGCCAAACGCGTTCAGGCCATTGCCGACCGGCTGATTGCCCAGACGCCGAACTTTCGCCCGGATGCGGCGCAATGGAAGTGGGAAGTCAACCTGATCAAGAGCGATGAGCTCAATGCCAACTGCGGGCCTGGCGGCAAGATCATTTTCTACACCGGGCTGATCGATAACCTGAAGCTCACCGACGACGAGATCGCTGCGGTCATGGGGCATGAAATCGCCCACGCACTGCGTGAACACGGTCGTGAAGCCATGTCCAAGGCTTACGGTATCGAAATGGCCAAGCAGGGTGCCGGTGCCTTGCTCGGTCTGGGCCAGGACAGCCTGGCGCTGGCTGACGCCGTGGCCAACTACGGCATGACCTTGCCCAACAGTCGCGAAAATGAAAACGAGGCGGACCTTATCGGTCTGGAACTGGCCGCCCGCGCCGGTTACAACCCGAACGCCGCGATCACCCTGTGGAACAAGATGAGCAAGGCATCGGAAGGTGCGCCACCGGAATTCATGAGCACTCACCCCAATTCCGCCAGCCGCATTGCGTCGTTGCAGGCGGCGATTCCGAAAGTCATGCCTTTGTACGAACAGGCCAAAAAGTAATCGGGTGGCGTCACCGCGGGCAAACCTTGCTCCTGTAGGAGCGAGGCTTGCCCGCGAAGAACGATAACGCGATCCAGCGACCTATCGCGTCAAACCCACCCGCTGCTCTGCATCGCCTTGTACACCGCGACAATCGCCAGGATGAAGAATGCCGACGCTGCCAGGCGACGGATGAGCGTCAGTGGCAGTTTGTCCGCTGCAAAATTACCCGCCAGAACCACCGGCACGTTGGCAATCAGCATCCCTGCGGTGGTACCGATGATCACCAGCCAAAGCTCCGGATACTGCGCGGCGAGCATCACGGTCGCGATCTGGGTCTTGTCGCCGATTTCCGCCAGGAAAAACGCAATCAATGTGGTCAGGAAAGGGCCGAACTTGCGGGCAGTGCTGGCCTCGTCCTCATCCATCTTGTCCGGCACCAGGGTCCACAGTGCGGTTGCGGTGAAGCTCGCCGCGAGGATCCAGTGCAATAACGTATCGGAGAAGAAACTGCCGACCCAGGCGCCTACCGCGCCGGCTGCCGCGTGGTTGGCCAGGGTGGCCGCGACGATGCCGGCGATGATCGGCCAGGGTTTGCGGAAGCGGGCAGCGAGAATGAGCGCGAGCAGTTGCGTCTTGTCGCCGATTTCGGCCAAGGCAACGATTGCGGTGGGAACCAGTAATGAATCCAGCATCAGGGGTTTTCCTAAGGGGCGGGTCGACACGGCTATGACACGTACAGCCTTCCCGCCCCGGGTAAGGTGTGCGTGTCATAGGTCTTGTCAAACCCTGCGATCCGTCTGGTGCGGACGCTTGGGTCGCATGCGCCATGGTCTGAGGACCAAGTATGTTGACGCATGCCGGACGAGCATGGCGCTCGTGGGAGACTACTCCCCTAGGACGGAGCGGATTTTGCCTAGGCAAAACCGATAGGGCAAGTACAAATTTCTAGCCGCGTCTGGCGCTGTAGATCCTGAATCCCTGTCCTTCGGCCTTGATCGTACAGGCGCCGAGGTGCTCCTCGATCAGCGGTTGATACTTCAGGAAGCTGTTGGCAACCAAGCGTAGTTCGCCACCGGTTTTCAGATGTTTGGCTGCTTTTCGCAGCAAGTTTTCCGTCGCGTAGTAGTCGGTATGGACACCGGTATGGAACGGCGGATTGCTCAGGATTGTGTTCAAGCCCATGGGCGCGGCATCGATGCCGTCACCGGTAATGACGTCGGCTTCCAGACCGTTGGCCGCCAGGGTCATGCGGCTGCTGGCGGCAGCGAACGCATCGACATCCAGCAGAGTGACCTGATTGTGTGGATAACGACGTTTCACTGCCGCACCCAACACCCCCGCGCCACAACCGAAGTCCAGTAAATGGCCGCTCGGCAGTTTGTCCAGATGCTCCAGCAACAGTGCGCTACCGCGATCCAGGCGGCCATGGCTGAAGACGCCTGGCAGGCTGATGACCTTGAGCGGACCTTCGGCCAGCGGCAACTCGAATGTCTGGGCCAGGCTCTCCAGTGGTTTGGCCTGCGGAGCATTGCTCACGGTGACTTGCCAGAGTTGGCAATGCCGCGCGCTGTCGAGCTTGCGCGGCTTGCCGAACGGGTTCAGTTGCTTGGCCGCGCCCTCGATGCCGCTGCGTTTTTCCCCGACCAGATACACCTCGCGCCCTTCAAGGCGCGAGGCCACGGCATTGAGGATGTAATCGGTCAGATCCTTGGACTTGGGCAGGAACACCACGGCCGCGTCGAATTCGAACGCTGGCGCGCTCACGCCAAAATCGCTGCGCCCGGCAAAGCGTGCATCCAGTGCGGCTTGATCACCCGCATGCCAGCACCAGCCGCGAGCGGCGGGCAGGCGCCCGAGCAGGTCGTCCGCCGGTAAACCGGCCAGCAGCACCGGCCCCTGGAATAATTCAGCCTGACGAAGCAGTACTTCACTGCGCGGATCCATAACTGCTCCTGTGAAAAAAAGTGCCGCAGTTTATCAACTGACGACCCGCAGCGCCTTACCGCTGAAGTATCCCAGGGCGTTTTCGGTGACTTGGCCCACGATACGCTGCCGCGCTTCGCGACTGCCCCAGGCATTGTGCGGGGTGACAATCAGCCGTGGAATGTCCACGGCCAGCAAGGGGTTGCCGTTGACGGGCGGCTCTACGCTCAGCACGTCGGTGGCGGCGCCGCCCAGATGACCGTTGCGCAAGGCGTCGGCCAGCGCTTGCTCATCGATCAGGCCGCCACGTGCCGTGTTGACCACGAATGCGCCGGGTTTCATCGAGGCCAATTCGCGGGCGCCGATGAAATGCCGGGTGTGTTCGTTGAGCGGACAGTGCAGGGTCAGAGCGTCGATTTGTGGCAGCAGTTGCTCCAGCGGCAAGCGATCCGGCCGGGCAGGGCGCCCCGGAATCTGGCCGAGCAATACGCGCATGCCAAAAGCTTCGGCCAGTCGGGCGACCGCTCCCCCCAGTTCGCCATGACCGAGCAGCCCCAGGGTTTTGCCTTCAAGTTCGACGATCGGGAAATCCAGCAGGCAAAACTGTTTGGCCTGTTGCCAGCGACCTTCGCCGACGGCTTTTTGATAATCGGCCAGGCGCGTCGCCAGGTTGAGCAACAGCATGATCGTATGCTGTGCCACGGAAGGGGTGCCATAGCCCTGGCAGTTGCAGACGGTGATCCCGTGGGCGCGGGCGGCGACAAGGTCGACGTTATTGGTGCCGGTGGCGGTGATCAGGATCAGTTTCAGTGCCGGGCTGGCGGCGATGGCGGCCGCATCGATCACGATTTTGTTGGTGATGGCGACGGTGGCGCCCTTGAGGTGCTCGATCACTTGATCAGGCAAGGTCTGGGCGAACAACTGCAGCTCGCTGAAGCACCCACGCAACGGGCTGAGGTCGAGATCGCCCAAGTCCAGGGAAGGGTGGTCGAGGAATACGGCGCGGCGATTGTTCGTCATCAACTGTACCTTTTGTGCAATGAACTGAAGGCGTAATCTGCCGAGCCTATCAGATGAAATAAATAGTTACGCTTGGCCTAAAGGAGCCCCCATGTACTGGACAGAGTTCTTGACCGTTGCACTTATTCACCTGCTGGCCGTGGCCAGTCCCGGCCCGGACTTTGCCGTGGTGGTGCGTGAGAGCGTGACGCATGGTCGGCGCGCCGGGACCTGGACGGCGCTGGGCGTCGGTACGGCGATTTTCCTGCACGTCGGCTATTCGTTGCTGGGGATCGGCCTGATCGTGTCTCAGTCCATCGTCCTGTTCAATGCCTTGAAGTGGGCCGCCGCCGCGTATCTGCTGTACATCGGTTTCAAGGCGCTAAGGGCGCAACCGGCGAAGTCTGTGACCGACGATCTGCACAAGGAAGCAGGCGAGCGCACGGCGCGCGGTGCCTTCACCGCGGGGTTCGTGACCAATGGCCTGAACCCGAAAGCCACATTGTTCTTCCTGTCGCTGTTCACGGTGGTGATCAATCCCCATACGCCTTTGGCCGTGCAGGCCGGTTACGGGATTTACCTGGCGGCGGCAACGGCAACCTGGTTCTGCCTGGTGGCGATGCTGTTCAGCCAGCAGCGCGTGCGCGCCGGTTTCGCCCGCATGGGCCACTGGTTCGACCGGACCATGGGCGCGGTGCTGATTGCTATCGGCGTCAAGCTCGCGTTTACCGAGATGCATTGATCGACCTGTTTCCTGTAGGAGCGAGCACGCTCGCGATGGTCGTGAACGATAACGCGGGGAATCTGGATGCCCGCGTTGTCTGGTCCACCATCGCGAGCGTGCTCGCTCCTACAGGGGGCAGGTGTTTGAATCCTTTGAATGCTGGCGCAACGCTAGCATTTGCACGGGTCTGCAAATCATTCCTTTGGCTGATTTGGCTGGCGATCAGGCGCACTACAGTGCAACTTTCCGCCACGACCGTGCAGTCAGAAAAGGGACTCTTATGTTGCAGACTCGCGTTATTCCCCCAGCCGAAGGTGCTTACCAGTATCCACTGCTGATCAAACGGCTCCTGATGTCCGGTACGCGTTATGAGAAAACCCGGGAAATCGTCTACCGCGACCGGTTGCGCTACAGCTATCCGACCCTGATCGAGCGGGTCGCGCGGCTGGCCAACGTATTGACGGCAGCCGGCGTCAAGGCCGGGGACACCGTGGCGGTCATGGACTGGGACAGCCATCGTTACCTGGAATGCATGTTCGCCATTCCGATGATCGGTGCGGTGATTCACACCATCAACGTGCGCCTGTCGCCGGAACAGATCCTCTACACCATGAATCACGCCGAAGACCGCTATGTGCTGGTCAACAGCGAGTTCGTCGGACTCTACAACGCGATTGCCGGACAACTGACCACCGTCGAGAAGACCCTGCTGCTGACCGACCTGCCGGAAAAAGTCGCCGATCTGCCCAACCTCGTGGGTGAGTACGAGCAATTGCTGGCCGCCGCAAGCCCGCAATACGACTTCCAGGACTTCGACGAGAACTCCGTCGCGACCACTTTCTATACCACCGGCACCACCGGTAACCCCAAGGGTGTGTATTTCACTCACCGGCAACTGGTGCTGCACACCATGGGTGTGTCGACCATCATGGGCTCGGTCGACAGCGTGCGCCTGCTGGGCACCAACGATGTGTACATGCCGATCACCCCCATGTTCCATGTCCATGCCTGGGGCCTGCCTTATGTGGCGACCATGATGGGGCTCAAACAGGTGTATCCCGGCCGGTACGACCCGGAATTCCTCGTGGAGTTGTGGCGCAAGGAGAAGGTGTCCTTTTCGCACTGTGTGCCGACCATCCTGCAAATGGTCCTCAACGCCAAGGCTGCGCAAAATACCGATTTCGGTGGCTGGAAAATCGTCATCGGCGGCAGTGCCCTCAACCGTGCGCTCTATGAAGCGGCCAAGGCCAAGGGCATCCAGCTGACCGCCGCCTACGGCATGTCGGAAACCGGGCCGCTGGTGTCGTGTGCACACCTCAACGATGAGTTGATGGCAGGCACCGAAGATGAACGCACCACGTACCGGATCAAGGCTGGCGTGCCCGGCCCTCTGGTGGAGGCGGCGATCGTCGACGGCGACGGCAATTTCCTCCCGGCGGACGGTGAAACCCAGGGCGAACTGGTGCTGCGTGCACCCTGGCTCACCGAGGGCTACTTCAACGAGCCGCAAAAAGGTGCCGAGCTGTGGGCCGGGGGCTGGTTGCATACCGGTGACGTGGCGACCCTGGACAGCATGGGCGTCATCGATATTCGCGACCGGATCAAGGACGTGATCAAGACCGGTGGCGAGTGGATTTCCTCCCTGGATCTCGAAGACCTGATCAGTCGTCATGTGGCGGTACGCGAAGTAGCAGTGGTGGGGATTGCCGATCCACAGTGGGGCGAGCGGCCTTTTGCCTTGCTGGTGCTGCGCGAGGGTCATGAAATCGGGGCGCGGGAACTCAAGGAACACCTCAAGCCATTCGTGGAGCTTGGGCATTTGAGCAAGTGGGCAATTCCGAGTCAGATCGCCCTTGTTACTGAAATTCCCAAGACCAGTGTCGGCAAGCTCGACAAGAAGCGAATTCGCGTTCACATCAGCGAATGGCAAGCGAACAACAGCACCTTCCTTTCGACGCTTTGAACCTCCTTCGGCGTGCCCGAAAGGGCGCGCCACCCCCACCAAGCAAGCGCTTGGCTTGTCAAATTCGTATTTTCAGCCATTCTTGCCGGGCCGACGAATGTCGGTCTGGCGAAAGGACTGTTCCAGAGTGGCCGGCAGCTGCAAATCACACTTTAGAGGGATCAAGCACTACTACCTGCTGGCTATAGTCCGCTCAAGGATTTTTAAGAACGGAGCAAACGCACAAACCGGGGCGATGCAACTTTGGAATGACTTTGGGATGCCTTGGCTCCCTGTTATCCAAGCGTTTTTAAAAGTGCTCACTGCCATAACAATAAAATGCACATGGAGTAGCGTCGATGACATCAGTAAACCAGTTCTGGCGCCGGGCGAAACTGCCGTTGGCCGTCAGCCTCGCCTCTACGCTCGCCGGGCCTGCATTCGGCGTCAGCTTCAACGTTGGTGAAATCGAAGGTCAGTTCGACTCATCCCTCTCGATTGGTGCCAGTTGGTCTACCGAGCAGCCGAACAAGAACCTCATCGGCGTCAACAACGGCGGCCGCGGCCTGTCCCAGACCTCCGATGACGGTCACCTGAACTTCAAGAGCGGCGAAACCTTCTCGAAGATCTTCAAGGGTATCCATGACCTTGAATTGAAATACGGTGACACCGGCGTTTTCGTCCGTGGCAAATACTGGTACGACTTCGAGCTCAAAGACGAAAGCCGTCCGTTCAAGGACATCAGCGATGACGGTCGCAAGGAAGGCGCCAAGTCCGCAGGCTCCGAGATCCTCGACGCCTTCGTCTATCACAACTACGCCATTGCCGATCACCCGGGTTCGGTACGTCTCGGCAAACAGGTGGTGAGCTGGGGCGAAAGTACCTTCATCGGCGGCGGTATCAACTCGATCAACCCGATCGACGTGTCCGCGTTCCGCCGTCCAGGTGCCGAGATCAAGGAAGGCCTGATCCCGGTCAACATGTTCTACGTATCGCAGAGCCTCACCGATAATCTCTCGGCCGAAGCGTTCTATCAGTTGGAGTGGGATCAGACCGTCGTCGACAACTGCGGCACCTTCTTCTCGCAGCCGGACGTGATCGCCAATGGTTGTAACAACAATCTGGCCGTTCTGAAAACCCGCGATGGACTGAACAGTTCGCTGGCGGCAGCGGGCCTGCCGGCTTCGCTGCGTAATGCCAGCATCAACACCCTGACGGCCAACGGCGTAACCTTCGGCAACCCGGATGAAGGCGTGATCGTTCCTCGCGGCCCGGATCGCGATGCGCGTAACAGCGGCCAATTCGGCGTGTCGTTCAAGTACATGTACGATCCGCTGGACACCGAGTTCGGTGCCTATTTCATGAACTACCACAGCCGTGCGCCGATTTTCAGTGGCAAGGGCGCACCGGCCAGCGCCTACAATGCGGCAGGCCTGGTGGGCAAGCTGGTAGGGGCGGGCGTTCCGCTGGCTGTAGCGCGTAACCTGGCGCCGACCTTGCTGCCGTTGCAGGTTGCAGGTAACTCCAGCTACTACGTCGAATACCCTGAAGACATCCGCCTGTATGGCCTGAGCTTCTCCACAACACTGCCTACAGGTACCGCGTGGAGTGGTGAGATCAGCTACCGGCCGAATGCGCCCGTTCAGCTCAATACCACCGATATCCTCTATTCCGGCCTGACTCCGCTCAATCCTAGCGTTTCCGTGCTCCAGGGTTCGCCAGGGCAGGATCAGCCAGGTTATCGCCGCAAAGAAATCACCCAGATGCAGACGACATTCACCCACTTCTTCGACCAGGTGATGGGTGCCGAGCGGTTGACCCTGGTAGGCGAGATCGGCCTCACTCACGTGGGTGGTCTGGAAAGCTCTTCCAAGGCGCGTTACGGTCGTGACCCGAGCTACGGTCCTGGCCCGCTGCCCAATGGTCAGTGCGTGGCGTTGAACACGTCCACCTTGGCAGGCGGCCCGCAAAACAACGTCAGCCGTTACTGCGAAAACGATGGTTTCACCACCGCAAACTCCTGGGGTTATCGCACTCGCGCCATCTGGGAATACAACGACGTATTCGCCGGTGTGAACCTCAAGCCGAACGTGGCCTGGTCCCATGACGTCGAGGGTTACTCGCCAGGTCCTGGCGGCAACTTCGAGGAAGGTCGCAAAGCGGTCAGCCTGGGCGTCGACGCCGAGTACCAGAACACCTACACCGCAAGCCTGGCCTACACCAACTTCTTCGACGGCAAGTACACCACCGTGGACGATCGCGACTTCGTTGCGCTCAGCTTCGGCGTGAACTTCTAAGCACTGTATTTTCAGGGTGAACACGTATATGAAAATAACAAAGAGTCTGTTCCACGCTGGTGTTCTGGGGCTTTCGCTGCTGGCGACCAGTGTCATGGCCGCGGTGCCTGCTGCCGAGGCTGACAAGTTGGGCAAGAGCCTGACCCCGATGGGCGCCGAGATGGCGGGCAATGCCGACGGGTCGATTCCGGCCTGGAAGCCGATGGCGAAAAATGCCGGCACCGTCGACAGCAAAGGGTTCCTGTCCGACCCGTATGCCAATGAAAAGCCGCTGTTCACCATCACGGCGCAGAACGTCGACCAGTACAAGGACAAGCTCGCCCCGGGCCAGTACGCGATGTTCAAGCGCTACCCGGAAACCTTCAAGATGCCGGTCTATCCGTCCCATCGCGGCGCCACCGTGCCGGATGATGTGTTCGCGGCCATCAAGAAAAACGCCACCAGCACCAATCTGGTGTCCGGCGGTAACGGTCTGGAGAACTTCGAAACCGCCGTGCCGTTCCCGATTCCGAAAAGCGGTGTGGAAGTCATCTGGAACCACATTACCCGCTATCGCGGTGGCAGCGTGACCCGTCTGGTGACCCAGGCCACGCCGCAGGCAAACGGTTCGTTCAGCCTGGTTTATTTCCAGGACCAGTTCGTGTTCCGCGACAAAATGAAGGACTACGATCCGAGCAACCCGGGCAACATTCTGTTCTACTTCAAGCAGAAAGTGACCGCTCCGGCACGTCTGGCCGGTGGCGTACTGCTGGTGCACGAAACCCTCGACCAGGTGAAGGAACCGCGTTCGGCGTGGGTCTACAACGCCGGCCAGCGTCGTGTGCGTCGCGCTCCGCAAGTGTCCTATGACGGCCCGGGTACCGCAGCCGATGGCCTGCGTACCTCCGACAACCTGGACATGTACAACGGTGCCCCGGATCGTTACGACTGGAAGCTCGAAGGCAAGAAAGAGATGTACATCGCCTCCGACAGCTACAAACTGGACGACCCGAAACTGAAGTACGCCGACATCATCAAGGCCGGCCACATCAACCAGGACCTGGCGCGTTACGAGCTGCGCCGCGTATGGCATGTCGTTGCGACCCTGAAGGAAGGCCAGCGTCACATCTACGCCAAGCGTGATTTCTACATCGACGAAGATACCTGGCAAGCGGCGGTCATCGACCACTACGACGGTCGTGGCCAACTGTGGCGAGTGGCCGAGGCGCATGCCGAGAACTACTACGACAAACAAGTGCCGTGGTACGCCCTGGAAGCCTTGTACGACCTGCAATCGGGGCGTTACCTGGCACTGGGTATGAAAAACGAAGAGAAGTCGGCGTATGACTTCGGCTTTACCGCCACCACTGCGGACTTCACCCCGAACGCCTTGCGTCAGGATGGTATCCGCTAACGTGCTTCGATAGAGGCCGCATCCTCTGGAAACGCCCCGACTGGTTCGGGGCGTTTTTTTGTGTGTAGACTTTTTGTAGCCATTTGTAGCAATTATCTTCATTCCCACTTCGTTTGCAGCTAGTCTGCGGACATCTGCAACGCCGCCACCCCGCAATTCAAACAAGAGCCGGCCATGACTGATCTGTCCCCACCACCAGGTCCTGCAAGCGTCGCAATCGCCGCGTTGGAAGGGCGCTTTTACCGACCGCCGTTGCCCGACGGTCATGTACTGCGTCCCCGACTGTGCGAGCGGCTGAGTGCAGGGCTCGGTGGCAGGCTGCTGCTGGTCTGTGCTCCGGCGGGGTTCGGTAAAAGCACCCTGGCGGTGGAGTTCTGTCAGGCGCTGCCGGCCCATTGGCATAGCCTCTGGCTGGGGTTGAGCCAGCGTGACAACGATCCGGGGCGTTTTCTCGAAAAGCTGCTCGAAGGTCTTCAGGACTTTTACCCGCAACTGGGCAGGCAGTCCCTGGGGCTGCTGAAAATGCGGCAGCGCCATCAGCCGTTCGCCTTCGAGGAATGGCTGGACGGTCTGCTCGACGAACTGGCCGTGCACCTGTCGACAGCAACGCCTCTGTTGCTCGTGCTCGATGACTATCATCTGGCCCAGGGACCGGTGCTTGATCGCTGCCTGCAATTCTTCCTGAATCACCTTCCCGATGGCCTGCTGGTGATGGTCACCAGCCGTCAGCGACCTGACTGGCATCTGGCTCGGTTGCGGCTGTCGCGGCAACTGCTGGAGTTGCATGAACAAGACCTGCGCCTGACTCACGACGAAGCCCAGAGCCTGCTCCATCGGCACAGCAGCTCCCTGCGTGGCGAGGCGCTGGAAAACCTGATCCAGCGCAGCGAAGGCTGGGTGGCGGGGTTGCGTTTCTGGCTGCTGGCGGCCTCCGAGGCGGGTACGCAGGGTGCTTCGCCCCAGGTGCTCCATGGCGGTGAGGGCCTGATCCGCGATTACCTGCTTGAAGAGGTGATCGATTGTCTGCCTGCCGAGGTGCAATCGTTCCTCTACGACACCGCGCCTCAGGAGCGTTTCTGCAGCGAACTGTGCGACGCGGTTCGTGATGCCCATGACAGTGCCGAGATCCTGCGTTACCTCGCGGCCCACCAGGTATTCCTGGTTCCGCTGGATGAGCATGGCCACTGGTATCGCTATCACCATCTGTTTTCCGACTTGCTGCGTTCGCGACCTGTCGCCCAGTCAATGGTGCCGGCGGCCAGTCTGCATCTGCGCGCCTGTCGCTGGTTCAACGCCCAGGGTTTGCTCGACGAAGCGGTGGAGCAGGCATTGCGTGCCGGGCACCTGGACGTTGCGGCCAACCTGGTGCAGAACCTCTCCGAAGAGCAGCTGTTGGCCGAGCAGAACGTCGGCATGCTGTTGCGCTGGAAAATGGACTTGCCCGACAGCTTGCTGATCAGCACGCCGCGGCTGATTGTGCTCTACAGCTGGGCGCTGGGATTGGCCTGCCAACTGGACGCGGCCGAAGAGCTGGCCAGCCATTTGAGCCGTTTTCTGCCGGCCCCGTCGGCCACGGCGCAAAAGTCGATGCTGGCGCAATGGCTGGCCTTGAGCGGGATTATCGCGCGCGGGCGCGGTAACCGTGAGCTGACCCTGCGTTACTTGACCGAAGCGCTGCACAGCCTTCCTTGCAAGCGATATGGACAGCGCCTGATGTGTCTGTCGACCCTGTCCAATCTGGCCATTGCCGATGGCGACCTGTGGCGCGCACGCAAGTTGAACCGTGATTCCCTGGAGTTGGCGCAACGGGTGGGTAACCCTTTGTTCGAAGCGCTGGCTCATTACGACCGCGCCCGCGTGCTGCAATCACGTGGAGAAATCCTCCGCTCGCTCGATGAAGTCCGGCAGGGACTGCAACGCCTGCAAGGATTGTCGCCGCAACGCCTGTATGCCATTCGTGCGCGATTGACGTTGTACGAAGGATTTCTGCTGGCGGTGCGCCTGCAACCGCAAACCGCACGGGTGCGCCTGCAGGTTGGCCTGAACGAGGCACGCGCCTGCCGCGACATCAGTGTGTTGATCGGCCATTGTGTGATCGCCCGGCTCGAAGGCAGCAGCGGCGAGTTCGCCAAGGCGTTTGCCGAACTGGCCGAAGCCGAACGGCTCATGCATATCTGGGACGTGCCGCCCATCTACTACCTGGCGATGATCACACTGGTCAAGTGCGAGCTCTGGCTGGCGCAGGGGCGCATCGATCTGGCGGAGGCCTGGCTGGCGCGACTGGGGCAGACCTATAACGGTGAACATCCGGCGGCGCCGCCGGAATTCCATCCGCAACTACCGCTGCATATCGAACTGCAACAAGCCTTGCTCGAAGTCATCCAGGGCCAGCCGATGTTGGCCGAGGGGCGTTTGAATGCACTGCTCGAGCACGGTCAGCAGAGCGGCCGGCAGATGCTCAGTGCAATGGCGCTGACACAAAAAATCGCCCTGTTGCTCGGGACGGGGCGTGAACCCGAGGCGCGCAAGGCGCTGAATCAGGCACTGGATGCCGCCGCCGGAGGTGTGCTGCAGCCGTTTGACGCACTCTTGGCCGAGCATCCGGACTGGCTTCGCGGTCAGTTGCAAAGCTGTGCACAGACGAGCGTCACCCAGGACCTTTTGGAGCAACTGCCCACGCTGGCAACCCGACCGGCACTGGAAGCTCCCGGCGCGGCGGAGCAACTGAGCACGCGGGAAATGGCCGTTCTGCGACTGATCGCCCAAGGCTGCTCGAATCAGGAGATCAGCGATCAGCTGTTTATCTCACTGCATACGGTCAAGACTCATGCCAGCCACATTAACAGCAAGCTTGGGGTTGAACGTCGTACGCAGGCAGTGGCGCGGGCGAAGGAGTTGGGGGTGTTGGGTTAGGAATATTTCACGTTACATATCGTTGCGCATGGCTTGATACTCAATTGTGCGAAAATCGCCCGTCCAGGTTTATCGAGCAAAACTCTGATGTCTCAGCAATCCACCCTCATTCGCGAAACCTTCCCCGTCGGCCCCTTGCAGTGCAACTGCACGATCATCGGCGATCCGATCACGAAAAAGGCCATTGTCGTCGACCCGGGTGGCAATCATGAGCTGATTCTGGCGCGCCTCGAAGCCCTCGGCCTGAAGCTGGTCAGCATCATTCACACGCATGCGCACCTTGATCACTTCCTCGCCTCCGGTCAGCTCAAGGAGAAAACCGGTGCAACGTTGCACCTGCACAAGGAGGATCAATTCCTCTGGGACAATCTGGAGATGCAGTGCCAGATGTTCGGCGTGCCTTACACCCCGGTGCCATCACCCGATCATTGGCTGGCGGATGATGAAGAACTCGCCTGTGGGTGTGGTGTCGCGCTGCATACTCCCGGTCATACGCCCGGTTCCATGAGCTTCTGGTTTGCAGAGGCCAAGCTGCTGATTGCTGGCGATACGCTGTTCCGTCGTGGAGTAGGGCGTACGGATTTGTGGGGTGGTGATCAGGCGACCATCGTGCGTTCCATCAAGCAGCGTTTGTACACCCTCGACGAAGAGGCGACAGTCGTGGCCGGACATGGTCCGGATACGCGTCTGGGCGATGAAATGCGTGAAAACCCGTTTGTGCGGGGCTGATTTGTAACAACAGGAATTTTTGACCGTTAACGTGATCCAACACCCGCAAAGGCAGATGCCTTGGATCGTTGCACCACAGAATGCAAAAAGTAGGAGCTTTTCATGTTCACCACGCGTCGTTTGATTATTGCCGCTACCGCTGTGGCCTTGCTGTCCGGTTGTGCCGGGTCTAACCCCTACGACAATCAGGGGCAGGCTGATGGCGGCTCCCAGGGTATGAGCAAAACCGCCAAGTACGGTGGCCTCGGTGCGTTGGCCGGTGCTGTGGCCGGTGCGGCCATCAACCATGACAACCGCGGCAAGGGTGCGCTGATCGGTGCGGCAATCGGCGGTGCATCCGCCGCCGGTTATGGCTACTACGCCGACCAGCAGGAGAAGAAACTGCGCGCCAGCATGGCCAACACCGGTGTCGAAGTGCAGCGCCAGGGCGATCAGATCAAACTGATCATGCCGGGTAACATCACGTTCGCTACCGACTCGGCGAACATCGCTCCGAACTTCTACCAGCCTCTGAATAACCTGGCGGGCTCGCTCAAGGAGTTCAACCAGAACCAGATCGAAATCGTCGGCTACACCGACAGCACCGGCAGCCGCCAGCACAACGTCGACCTGTCCCAGCGTCGTGCCCAGAGCGTCGCGACTTACCTGACCTCGCAAGGCGTGAGCGGCGCCAACCTGAGCGCCCGTGGCGCAGGCCCGGATAACCCGATCGCCAGCAACGGTGACGTCAATGGCCGTGCGCAGAACCGCCGTGTCGAGGTCAACCTCAAGGCGATTCCTGGCCAGCAGTACGGTGGTCAGCAGCAAGGTACCGTTCAGCAGTACCCATAAGGCCTGGCCTTGGAAAAATGCCCGATTCGATGGTCGGGCCTTTTTTGAGGTGTCTGTACTGGCACCTTCGCGGGCAAGCCCGCTCCCACAGTAGTCGCGGTGGATCACAAATCTGCATTCCAGCCGAGAACCTGTGGGAGCGGCGGTGCGACGATTCGACTTGCCCGCGAAGAGGGCAGTTCGGTCACCATTGAAACATCAGATAGTAAAAAGCCCCCGGACAATCATTTGTCCGGGGGCTTTTTTGTTTCTGAAACCTGCTTACTTCTTCAAGCCGTAATGCTCATCGAGCATGCCCGGGGCGTTCGGGGACTTGGGTGCGTAGTCGCGTGGCGGTTCCTGGTTGCGCGGTGGCGTCAGGCGTTCCCGTGGGGCCTGCGTTGCGTCGGCGTGCAGGGAGGCCAGCAAGCGTTGGCGGGTCTGCTCGTCCAGGGCCAGGCGGTTGGCTCCCTCGGCGAGATGTTCCTGCACTTCCTGATAGCTCTGAGTCAGTTTCTTGACCAGTGTCGCGGTGCTGTTGAAGTGGGTCACCACCTCGTTCTGATAACTGTCGAAACGTTCCTGAATATCGTCCAGCTGACGTTGCGTGCTGCTAGGCGCGGCATTCGGCGCAAGGCGAGCGATCAGGAATCCAATGGCGACACCCACAACCAGGGCAAGAGTCGGCAACAACCAAACTAAGAGCGAGTGTTCCACGAGTCCTTCCTCTATAAACGGCTTTGCTTTACGTTAACGGCTCGAACCTGTGCTGTATACCGCGATTCGCTCGTAATAGACAGCCACAGACAATTTGCTAGACGAGTCGACCCGATTCGAGGTCACGGAGTTCCTTCCTTGCTTATGCGTGAAACCCCTGTAGTGATTGATGGCCCGGTCGGCCAGCTGGAAGCCCTCTACCTGGACAACGAGCAGCCGCTCGGCCTGGCCCTCATTTGCCATCCAAACCCGGTGCAGGGCGGCACCATGCTCAACAAGGTGGTCTCGACCCTGCAGCGCACCGCGCGCGATGCCGGTTTGATCACCTTGCGTTTCAACTATCGTGGCGTGGGGGCCAGCGAAGGTACCCACGACATGGGGACCGGCGAAGTCGATGATGCCCAGGCCGTGGCCGAGTGGTTTCGTGCCAGGCACCCGCACTTGCCACTGACGCTGTTCGGTTTCTCCTTTGGCGGATTCGTTGCCGCAAGTCTCGGCGGCCGCCTGGAAGCGCAGGGCGAGCGACTCAAGCACCTGTTCATGGTGGCACCCGCGGTCATGCGTCTTGGGGATCAGGACCAATTGCCGCAACAGGGCGAGCTGACGGTGATCCAGCCGGAAACCGACGAAGTCATCGATCCGCAAGTCGTTTATCAGTGGTCCGACAAGCTCGAACGTCCCCATGAGCTGCTGAAAGTGGCAGAATGCGGACACTTTTTTCATGGCAAGCTGACCGATCTAAAGGATCTGATCCTGCCGCGTCTTTCGAATTGATTGCAGTCTGACAAGCGATTACCCATGACGACTCGTACCCGTATCCTCACCGGCATCACCACAACCGGCACGCCGCACCTGGGCAACTACGCCGGCGCCATCCGTCCGGCGATCGTCGCCAGCCGTGACAGCAATGCCGATTCGTTCTATTTCCTGGCCGATTACCATGCCTTGATCAAATGCGATGACCCGCTGCGCATCCAGCGCTCGCGTCTGGAAATCGCCGCGACCTGGCTGGCCGGTGGCCTGGATGTGGACCGCGTGACCTTCTACCGCCAGTCCGACATCCCGGAAATCCCCGAATTGACCTGGTTGCTGACCTGCGTCGCCGCCAAGGGTTTGCTCAACCGTGCTCACGCCTACAAGGCCTCGGTGGACAAGAACGTCGAGACCGGCGAAGACCCGGATGCGGGCATCACCATGGGCCTTTACAGCTACCCGGTGCTGATGGCTGCGGACATCCTGATGTTCAACGCGCACAAAGTGCCGGTCGGTCGTGACCAGATCCAGCACGTGGAAATGGCGCGGGACATCGGCCAGCGTTTCAACCACCTGTTTGGCCAGGGCAAAGAGTTCTTCACCCTGCCCGAGGCACTGATCGAGGAAAGCGTGGCCACGCTGCCGGGCCTCGATGGCCGGAAGATGTCCAAGAGCTACGACAACACCATTCCGCTGTACAGCAGCGCCAAAGAGATGAAGGACGCGATCTCGCGGATCGTGACCGACTCCCGTGCACCGGGTGAGGCGAAAGATCCGGATAACTCGCACCTGTTCACGCTGTTCCAGGCGTTTGCTACCCCCGCGCAGTGCGACGAATTCCGCAGCGAACTGTTGCAGGGCCTGGGTTGGGGCGAAGCGAAGAATCGCCTGTTCCAGTTGCTCGACAACGAACTGGGTGAGTCCCGCGAACGCTATCAGCAGTTGATCGAGCGGCCGGCGGATCTGGAAGACATCCTGCAGCACGGTGCGAAAAAAGCCCGCGCGGTAGCTACGCCGTTCCTCAACGAACTGCGTGAAGCGGTGGGACTGCGTTCCTTCGTTGCCCAGACTCAAGTGGCGACGGCCACCAAGAAGAAAGCCGCGAAAGCCGCGCGTTTTGTCAGTTTCCGCGAAGACGACGGCAGTTTCCGCTTCCGCCTGCTGGCCGCCGATGGCGAACAACTGCTGCTGTCTCGCAATTTCGCCGACGGTAAGACCGCAGGTCAGGTGACCAAGCAATTGCAGGCAGGCCAGCCACTGGACGTGCGCAGTGAAGCGCTGAGCTTCAGCGTCTGGCTGGAAGGCGAGTGCGTTGGCGACAGCCCGGCGTTCGCTGACAGCCGTGCGCGCGATGCTGCAATCGAGGCTTTGCGTATTGCCCTGACGCCAGTTCAGGAATAATCAACGGTTCGGCCCGACCAAGGGCTGATTGCCATTCCCACGGGCCATCGCTACAGTGACGGCCCGTTTTTGTTGCCTTGCTAACGAATTATGACGCCCCTAGAACGATATCAAGCTGATCTGAAACGCCCGGACTTTTTCCATGACGCTGCGCAGGAAACGGCTGTGCGTCATTTGCAGCGCCTGTACGACGACCTGATCGCGGCCGAGCAAAACAAACCGGGCCTGCTGGGCAAACTGTTTGGCAAGAAGGATCAGGCTCCGGTCAAGGGCCTGTACTTCTGGGGCGGCGTCGGTCGCGGCAAGACTTACCTGGTCGACACCTTCTTCGAAGCGTTGCCGTTCAAGGAAAAGACCCGTACTCACTTCCACCGCTTCATGAAGCGCGTGCACGAAGAGATGAAAACCCTGGGGGGCGAGAAAAACCCGCTGACCATCATCGCCAAGCGCTTCGCCAGCGAGTCCCGGGTCATCTGCTTCGATGAGTTCTTCGTTTCCGACATCACCGATGCCATGATCCTCGGCACCCTGATGGAAGAATTGTTCAAGAACGGCGTGACTCTGGTCGCGACGTCGAACATCGTACCGGACGGTCTCTACAAGGACGGCCTGCAACGTGCGCGCTTCCTGCCGGCCATTGCCTTGATCAAGCAGAACACCGAGATCGTCAACGTCGACAGTGGCGTCGACTATCGTCTGCGTCACCTCGAACAAGCCGAGCTGTTTCACTACCCGCTCGATGAAGCGGCCCATGAAAGCCTGCGCAAGAGTTTCCGCGCGCTGACACCGGAATGCACGGCAGCGGTCGAGAACGACGTGCTGATCGTCGAAAACCGCGAAATCCGTGCCCTGCGTACCTGCGATGACGTAGCCTGGTTCGATTTCCGCGAACTGTGCGACGGCCCGCGCAGCCAGAACGACTACATCGAACTGGGCAAGATCTTCCATGCGGTGCTGCTCAGCGGCGTCGAGCAGATGAGCGTCACCACCGACGACATCGCCCGACGCTTCATCAACATGGTCGACGAGTTCTACGACCGTAACGTGAAGCTGATCATTTCCGCGGAAGTCGAGCTCAAAGACCTCTACACCGGCGGTCGTCTGACCTTCGAATTCCAGCGTACGCTCAGCCGATTGCTGGAAATGCAATCCCACGAGTTCCTGGCTCGGGCGCACAAGCCGTAAACGTTCATAAAAAAGGCCTGCAATTGCAGGCCTTTTTTATGAACAGCAGAAATCCACGTGGGAGCGAGCCTGCTCGCGAAGATGGCACATCCAGCATCGATGTAGCAGGCACACCGCCTCGCGAGCAGGCTCGCTCCTACAGGGTCATGCGTCTGAATTGAATGCGGGGTCGCCATTCAGATGTCGCCCCAGTTCATCCTGCTGCTGACATCCAATCAACAGCCAAAGCAGGATTCGCGCCTTGCGCGGGCAGAGAAACCCTGCCATGGATGCACCCTTGTGGATCAAGTCCATCTCGCTGCCGCTGAAACCGTAGGTCGTTCTCGCGGTTGAGCCGGACCCGGTGCGTGTGGCGATGATGACCGGGATCTTTTGCGCAATCCGCTCGATTACGGCCGACCAGCGCTGGGAGACGTGCCCGGCGCCGAAGCCGGCAATCACCAGCCCGTCGTAGCCGAGCGCGACGATGTTTTCCAACAGCAGGGTGTCGGTCGAGAGCGAGGCTTCGAGTATCGCTACTTTCTGTGCGGTCTGTTGCGGCAAGGGCAGTACCCGGCGTGCAACGGCTGGGCGTAGATAACGAACACGGTCTTCCAGCAGCAGTCCTGCCGGCCCCACGATTGGAGAGGAAAACGCCTGCAGTGCCAGCGAATCGGTTTTACGCACATTGCGCGCGTGATGAATCTCCCCGTTCATGACGACCTGAACACCGCGTTGTCGGCTGTCTTCGGCCAAGGCTACCCGGCATGCATCCAGCAAGTTGGCCGGCCCATCGGCGCCCGGCCGATTCGCCGAACGCATCGCTGCGGTCAGCACCAAGGGGGCGTCACAGGGCCACAAGCAATCGAAAAACATCGCCGTTTCTTCAAGGGTGTCGGTGCCCTGAATGATGACGACACCCTCGGCGCCTTGCTTGACCTGGAACTTCGCCCAGGACAGCACGCTCAACAAAAACTCGAAATCCAGTGAAGCGCTGGGTAGCAGGCCGAGGGTTTCAGCGTTTACGCGCGCCAGCATCGTCAGTTCAGGTATCGAAGACAGCAGGGCTTCGCCGCTGACGGTCGGAATAATGCCTTCACCGGCATTGCTGGCTTGCATGCTGACTGTGCCACCGAGCGCTGCGATGGCCAGTTGGGGCAGGTCCATGGGGTACCTCGCTTGTTTGTCACAGGAAGGGGCCGTATCGGGCTGCTGAGCTCGATACGGCCGAGGGGAAGGACTACTTCACAATCAGCCAGCCGATAAGTGGCACGATCAGGAGTGTGCTGATGGCCATCGACAGCACGTTGCCTATGTAGGCGTGCATGTCGGCCGGTAATCGTCGGGATAACGCACTCGCCAGCGGAGGCGCGACCAGCGCCCCCAGCAGGGCGCTTGCACCGATCACCTGCCAACTGCCGCCATGGGCCAGAATCGCGGCTGGTACGACCGATACCAATGGCACATAGGTGGGATACCAGCCATGCGACATCCACTGTCTGCGCCACATCAGCACGCCAATGGCTGAGGTCAGTGCCTGTGCGGCAATGATGTGCAGCAAAAGACCCGAGCCATAGGCGGGGCTTTCTGGGTTCAAGCTGTAGGCCAGCAATACGCCCAGTATCAGACCGAGGCTGGCCAGTTCATTGCCGAAGAACGGTGCTTCGGAGAAGTCCGCCAGAACCCGTCGCAGGCTCCAGATCAATCCATAGTCGGGCGTCCTGGCTTCGGGGGTTACGGTCGAGGCAGGTGAGGGTGCGGGACGTTCCGACTTCACCAGGAACGGGCAACAGCGGCAAAGCAGAAACGCCAGGACACTGGCAATCGCCATGCCCAGGACATTGCCGATTACCGCGGGCAAGGCCAGCGGGTTACACAGGTAGTTGACGATCAGCAGGCACATGGGTGTGACGAGCAGCGCACCCATAATTGCGCCATTGATCGTGACCTTCCAGCCCCCACCAAACATCAGCACCATCGCCGCCGGCAGCGAAACAAACGCGGCAAACGTGGGTTGCCAAAGCGTGGCGGTCACCGTCCAGCCCCATAGCAGGTTGCTCAGCAGCAGTCCGAACAACGAGCTGGTCACCAGCCATGGCCAGAGTCCCGTTCCATAGGAAATGGAGAAGCCTTGCCAGGACTTGCCCGTTCGGTTCGCCCAGTAGGCCAGGTAGGCGCCTGCCAATAACCCGATTGAGGCGAATTCGTGTTTATAGAATGCCACTTCGCTGATATCGCCCAATACCCAACGCAACCAGGCACTCGGCTGTGGAAGACTCGACACCATGTCGCCATAGCCAGGCCAGTGGGCAGACCAGGATGAACGGTAGGTGAATGAGAGTCCGATGATCAGCAATGCCGCGCTGATCAGCAGCAGGATGACCGTCGTGTCGAAGGGTGATCGTTGGATCGGTCGATTTTTCCCGTTTGTGATATCCATCGTTCTGCCTCCTGAGTCAGCGCGGGAGGCAAGGGTGTTGGGTGTAGCCGAGCATCTGGTCGAATAAATCGGTGCGGCGATCCCTGTGCAGGTCGTTCAGATTGTTCCAGATGGGGGCACTGCGCGAGCTGGTCAGGTCAATATCGGCGAGCAGGATTTCCTGTTGATCCGCCGAGGCTACTGCACCGATCGGCCAGCCGTTGGTGCCGGCGATCAAGGAGCAACCCAGGTAACGCGCCCCCCGTTCCTCGCCGATCCGGCTCGCCGCGGCGATAAACACGTTGTTGACGTGGGCCGCGGTCATCGTCAGGTAGGAGGCCATGCATTTTCCGGCATCGTCGAACAATGGCGCAGGCGTCCAGACCCAGTTGTTCAGGCTGCAAATGATGTCCGCCCCTTGCTGGCTGAGGATTCGCGGCACTTCCGGGAACCAGATGTCCCAACAGATCAGTAAGCCGATGCGGCCAATGGGCGTATCGAAGATCGGGAAGCCCAGATCGCCTGGCGTGAACCAGAGTTTCTCCTGATTCCATAAATGGGCTTTGCGGTACTTGCCGATAAAGCCGTCCGGCCCGACCAGGACGCCGGTATTGTAGAGGCGCATGTCGTCGCGTTCGCTCAAACCGGCGACCAGGTAGATTTTGTGCAGGCGGGCAAACTCCATCCAGGCCCGCATGCTTGGGCCGTCGGGTACCGTCTCGCCATGCTCGAAGGCGTCCTGACGATTACTGAAGAAATAACCTGTGTTGGAAAGCTCGGGCAAGATGATCAGATTGGCGCCGTCGTTGACCGCATCCAATGCCAGTTCCAGGCTGCGACGCAGATTAGCTTCACGATTGCCGGTACCGACTTGTGGATCGAATTGCACGACTGCTACACGAACTGGACTTGTTGGCTCGCTCATTGCTGATGACCTCTTCTTATTGTTATTCACGCTGTTTGACTGCGTGTTTATAAGAGTTGAAATGGCAGGCGGGCGTCAGTCAGCGGCTTCCGTTTAGGCTGTAGTCCTTGTCCGAAGAATTTGGGGGCAGGTTGCTTCGCCAGGATCGGGAAAGAGCCAGAGCCCATCGTGCACGGCTCTGGCTAGGCATTTTCAGGCTTTGAGCCGGTAGTGCGGATAGTCATTCATTGAAAAGCCGCCGTTGAAGGTTGCAGCGGTTCTGTTGCATTGAAAGAAAAAGGCCTGCAACTGCAGGCCTCCGGCTTTCGAAGCTTACCGAGGAAGGATTATTGCCTTCAGGCGGCTTGCTGAAACTGCTGGCGATACTGGTTCGGCGACAGTTCGGTGTGTTGACGGAACAGCCGTGCAAAGAAGCTCGCGTCGTCATAGCCGACTTCGTAGCTGATGGTCTTGATGCTCTTGCGGCTGCCGGACAGAAGGCCCTTGGCGGTTTCGATGCGCAGGCGTTGCAGGTAATGCAGCGGCTTGTCGCCCGTGGCTGTCTGGAAGCGGCGCATGAAGTTGCGGATGCTCATGCCATGCTCGCGGGCAACGTCTTCGAAGCGGAACTTGTCGGCGAAGTGTTCTTCGAGCCAGTGCTGGATCTGCAGGATGATCACGTCCTGGTGCAGTTTCTGCCCGCCGAAACCGATGCGGCCTGGCGAATAGCTGCGTTGCACTTCATAGAGTATGTCCCGAGCCACGGCCTGGGACACGTTGGCACCACAGAAGCGCTCGATCAGGTAGATGTACAGGTCGCAGGCCGAGGTGGTGCCGCCTGCGCAATACAGGTTGTCGGCGTCGGTCAGATGCTTGTCCTGGTTGAGATAGACCTGCGGGAAACGCTCGGCAAAGGTGTTGAAGAAGCGCCAGTAGGTGGTCGCTTCCTTGCCGTCGAGCAATCCGGCCTCGGCCAGCCAGAATACCCCGGTGGCCTCACCGCACAGGACCGCGCCACGCGCATGCTGCTGGCGCAGCCATGGCAGGACTTGTGGATAACGTTGGCACAGGGTGTCGAAATCGTCCCAGAAGGCGGGCAGGACGATGATGTCGGCATTTTCCAGCCCGCCGTCCACCGGCATGATCACGTCGCTGAAACTGTTCACCGGTTTTGCGTCGGGGCTGACCAACCGGGTTTCAAATGCCGGGACGAGGCCGTGGCCCAACTGTTTGCCGTAGCGCAGACTGGCGAGATGGAAGAAATCCTTGGCCTGCATGAGGGTGGTAGCGAAAACCCGGTCGATGGCCAGGATGCTGACGCGCCGCAAGGGCGTGGAGGCTTGGTTAGACATAGTTCAACTTTATTCTTATAGGGGAAAGTGGTCATCGGACGGCTGGATCGTCTTATTTTTTGTCGGATGTGTCCAGTGTCCTGTATCGGACGCGGGGCATAGTCTCTGAAGGCTTATTTCTTCTGAAAACAACGACAGGTGCCGCATGATTCCCAGAACCTTGTTCAGTTCCGAGCACGAACTTTTTCGCGAAAGCGTACGAACGTTCCTCGAAAAAGAGGCTGTGCCTTTCCACGGGCAATGGGAGAAACAAGGCTATATCGACCGTCAACTCTGGAACAAGGCTGGGGAAGCCGGGATGTTGTGTTCGCATCTGCCGGAGGAATATGGCGGTCTGGGGGCAGACTTTCTCTACAGTGCCGTTGTGATCGAAGAAGTAGGGCGCCTGGGGCTGACCGGCATCGGTTTTTCCCTGCATTCGGACATCGTTGCGCCCTACATCCTGCATTACGGCAGTGAAACACTGAAACACAAATACCTGCCGAAGCTGGTTTCCGGGGAAATGGTTACCGCCATTGCCATGACCGAGCCCGGTGCCGGATCCGACCTGCAAGGCGTGAAGACCACCGCGGTGCTGGACGGCGACGAGTATGTGATCAACGGCTCGAAAACCTTCATTACCAACGGCTATCTCGCCGACCTGGTGATTGTCGTCGCCAAGACCGATCCCAAGGCCGGCGCGAAGGGCACCAGCCTGTTTCTGGTGGAGGCCGGTACGCCGGGCTTCGACAAGGGCAAGCGCCTGGACAAGGTGGGCATGAAGGCTCAGGACACCTCTGAGCTGTTCTTCCAGGATGTGCGTGTGCCCAAGGAAAACCTGTTGGGCCAGGCCGGCATGGGGTTCGCCTACCTCATGCAGGAATTGCCTCAGGAGCGTCTCACTGTGGCTGTCGGCGGGTTGGCTTCGGCCGAGGCGGCCTTGCAATGGACGCTGGAGTACACCCGTGATCGCAAGGCGTTCGGCAAAGCGATTGCCGACTTCCAGAACACCCGTTTCAAACTGGCGGAGATGGCCACCGAAATCCAGATTGGCCGGGTCTTTGTCGATCGCTGCCTGGAACTGCACCTGCAAGGCAAGCTCGATGTGCCTACGGCGGCAATGGCCAAGTACTGGGGGACGGACCTGCAATGCAAGGTGCTCGACGAGTGCGTGCAGCTGCATGGCGGCTATGGCTTCATGTGGGAATACCCGATCGCCCGGGCGTGGGCGGATGCGCGGGTACAGCGGATCTATGCCGGGACCAATGAAATCATGAAGGAGATCATTGCTCGGTCGCTTTGATGGGGGGTGACTGATCGTCCGTCATCGCGAGCAGGCTCGCTCCCACAGGATCTGCGAATCCTCTGTGGGAGCGAGCCTGCTCGCGATCGGGTCCATGAATCAATCAAGGCGCAGGGTTGGGGTGATCCTTGTGGATCGCCTCGATCCCTTCCAGCACTTCATCCGAGAGTTTCAGCTCAAAGCTGGCGATGTTGCTGTCGAGTTGCTCCAGTGTCGTGGCCCCGATGATGTTGCTGGTCACGAACGGCTGTTGCGTCACGAATGCCAGCGCCATTTGTGCCGGATCCAGGCCATGCTCACGCGCCAGGGCCACATAACGGCTGCACGCGGCTTCCGATTGCGGGTTGAAGTACCGGCTGAAGCGGCTGTAGAGGCTCAGGCGACCTTTTGGCGGGCGCGCGCCTCCTTCGTACTTGCCCGAGAGGAAACCGAATGCCAGAGGCGAATAGGCCAGCAGGCCGCACTGTTCGCGGATGGCGATTTCCGCCAGGCCCACTTCGAAGCTGCGATTGAGCAGGTTGTAAGGGTTCTGGATGGACACCGCGCGTGGCCAGCCGCGGGCTTCGGCCAGGGCGAGGAAGCGCATGGTGCCCCACGGGGTTTCGTTGGACAGACCGATGTGGCGAATCTTGCCGGCCTTGACCTGCTCGTCCAGCGCTTCGAGCGTGTCTTCCAGAGGTGTGAGATTGGCTTCGATCTTGTGCTTGTAGCCCAGTTGGCCGAAGAAATTGGTGCTGCGCTCCGGCCAGTGCAATTGGTAAAGGTCGATGTAGTCGGTCTGCAGGCGCTGGAGGCTGGCATTCACCGCTTCGGTGATGTGCTGCCGATTGTGGCGCAGGTTCTTGTCGCGGATGTAGTCGATGGTGTTGCCGGGACCGGCGATCTTGCTGGCCAGGATCCAGTCGGAACGATCCCCGCGACTCTTGAAATAGTTGCCGATGTAGCGCTCGGTGGTGGCGTAGGTCTCGGCCTTGGGCGGCACCGGGTACATCTCGGCTGTATCGATGAAGTTGATCCCGGCGCTCTTGGCGCGCTCAATCTGGGCGAAGGCTTCAGCTTCGCTGTTTTGCTCGCCCCAGGTCATGGTGCCAAGGCAGATTGCACTCACGTTCAGATTGGTCCGGCCTAACTGGCGATACTCCATCGGGTGCTCCTCGGGCAAAGCGGCAATAAAAGCAGGTTGAATTATTTTTCGCAATCTGCATAATTGCGCACCTCTTTCTGCAGTGGAAGTGATGCCCCGCCGCCGAAGAATCTTGCCGTTGAACGGACGCGCCGACCCGAGCCCCCGAAAGCGTCTGTATCCGGCTGCTCACTCCTCCCTGGGAAAGAGTATCTTTGAGAAAACGACGCAAGCTCTGCTCGCCATGTAAATT